>JBKHXC010000032.1:0-5357 GCA_046566225.1 Acidimicrobiia bacterium | reverse complement strand
CGATGGAGTTGGCCACCGGCGTGGCGGTGGCGAAGGTCGCCACCCTCGGCCCGCGGGCCCGGCGCAGGGCCCACAGCTTGGCGTCGAGGTCCTGGGCCCGCCGTGACCCCGCCACGCCCATGCCCTCGATCGAGGTGTCGACGCGACGGTTTTTGAAGGCATGGGCTTCGTCAACGAACACGTAATCGACCCCGGTCTCCTCGAAGCGCACGCCGTCGTCCTTGGCTTCCTCAGCCAGCAGGCGCCGGTAGGTTTCCTCGAGCTGGGCCAGGCGGCGCTCCAGGCGCTTGACGCTGATGCCCTTGTCCGCCCGGGACTCGGCCACCGCGGCGCGCAGGCGCCCCAGGTGCTCGTCGAGGTAGGCGGCGTAGAGGTCGCGCCCGAGCGGGACGCGGCCGAAGCCGGCGTGGGAGAACACCACGCCGTCCCAGTCGCCGGTGGCGCAGCGGGCCACGAACTCCTTGCGGCGGTCCTTGCAGAGCCGCTCGCGGTCGGCGATGAGCAGCTTGGCCGTCGGATAGATGTAGAGCCACTCGCGGGAGAACTGCTCGAGCATGTGGTTGGGCACCACCAACGGCTGGCTTGGCCGCCAGTCCGAGCCGGCGCAGCTCCATGGCCGACATGACCATCGTCGCCGTCTTGCCAGCGCCCACGACGTGGGCGAGGAGCACCCGGCCGTCGGTGAGGACGCGGGCGACCGCGTCGCGCTGGTGGGGGTGGGGAGAGAAGGTGGCGGCCAGGCCGGGCAGGCTCAGGTGCGACCCGTCGTGGCGGGGCACCACCACCGAGCGGAACAGCTCGTTGTAGCGCCGGGCCAGCCGCGCCGCCCGCTCCGGGTCCTCCCACACCCACGACGAGAAGCGGGCGGCGATCGCCTCCTGCTTGTCGCGTGCGGCCAGCGTCTCGGCGTCGTTGCGCACCCGGCGGCCGTTGGGGTCCTCGTCGTAGACCGTGTAGAGGCGCTGGTTGAGCCCGGCGTCGAGGAGGGCGACGGCGTCGGCGCGGGCGGTGCCCCACTCCGACGACAGCGCGACGGAGCCCCGGCGGCCACCGACGAGGCGCACGGCCCAGTGCCCGACCGCGGCCAGGCGCTCCACCTCGACCTCGGCGCCGAGGACCTCGGCGCAGAACGCCTCCACGTCGCCGGGCGGTACCCACGGGGTGCCGAGCCCCGCCGTGATCTCGCCCGGCTCCAGCTGGCGGGGCAGCACCTCGGTCAGGGCGGCCACGTTGGCGGCGAAGCGGGGATCGTCGGCGGCGGCTGCCCGGGCGGCGGCCAGCTTGGCCCGCGCGTCGCCGGCCAGGTAGGCGCTGGCAGGAACGAGCTGGCCGGTGGCCGGGTCGTCGAAGGTTACTCCGGCCAGCTCGGCCCGGGCCGTGGCGGCATCGGTGCCGAGGAGCTCGGCGACACGCTCGAGGTCGATCCGCCCCGTCTCGTCCAGGCACACCGCCACCGCCTCGGCCGCCGAGTCGACCCCGGCGCGCACCGCAGGCGGCGACACCACCCGCTCGGAGAAGATGGCGGCCGGACGAGCGCTCTGGGTGGCCTCGTCGAATACCTCGAGGGCCGCCACCAGCGGCCAGTCGGGATCGTCGCGGAACCCGCCCATGCGGGGGCGGATGCGGCGCAGCACCTCGGCCCCGGTGTCGGGGTCGACCCGGCCGGTGCGGGCGGTGCGGAACCGGTTGAGGGCGCCGTGGTGGCGGGTGTAGGCGTCGTAGGCGGAGCGCAGCACCGCCTGGGCGGCCGCCAGGTTGGCGTCGCCGGCGCCCGCCACCTGGGCGCCCAGCACGGCGCGCGCCGCGTCACGCAGCTCCACCAGCCGGCGCAGCTCCGCCTCGTCGCCCGCCACCCGGGGGCGGTAGGGCACCACGGCGCCGTCGACCACGCGCCCGAGCGACCCCCCGGCCACCACGAAGCTCCCCTCCTGGGCCGACGTCGGGGTGGTCGCCACCTCGCCGGCGTCGGCCGGGGGCTGTGCGCGCCGGGGGAGGTAGGCCAGCCCGTGGCGGTGCGCCTCGGCCACGAGGGCGTCGAGGGCCCGCTCCAGCGCCGGGAGGAGGTCGCCTGAAGGGACCACCGTCAGCTCCCGCTCCCGGTACAGGCCCCGGTCGACCGCCACCTCGCCCACCACGAGCTCGGGCCGGGCGGCGAAGACCTCGTTGACCAGCACCACCTCGGCCCCGGGCTCGTCGCCTGCCCCGGCGAAGGGCACGGCCGCCGCCCAGGCGAGGCCGCCCGGCGCCTCGCCCTCCCCCCGGCGGCGCAGGATGAGCAGGTCGGCCACCACGTCGGTGCCGGCGGCGGCGGCGAAGGCGCCGGCCGGGAAGCGCACGGCGCCCACCAGGTCGGCCCGGGCGGCGATCTCCCGGCGGGGGGCCGGGTTGCGGGCGTCGGCGGTGTAGCGCGAGGTCAGCACCGCCACCATGCCGCCGGTACGGGTCAGATCCAGGGCCTTGACGATGGCGTAGGTGTGCAGGGCCAGGCGGGCCCGGTTGTGGCGGGGGTCATGGGGCACGACCTTGGCGAAGGGCACGTTGCCGATGACGAGGTCGAACGACCCCGCCGGCACCGCGTAGTCCTCGAGGCGGCCGGCCACGATCTCGGCCCGGGCGCCGTAGAGGTGGCGGGCCACGGCCGCGGTGGCCGGGTCGGCCTCCACCCCGACCAGCCGGCAGCCGCCGGGGGCCAGGCCGAGGAAGGTGCCCGACCCGCACCCGGGCTCGAGCACCGCACCGCCGGTGAAGCCGAGGGCCTCCACCGCTCGCCAGATGGCGCCCGCCACCTCCGCCGGCGTGTAGTGGGCGTTGAGCGTGGTGCGCCGGGCCGCCGCCCAGCCCGCCTCGCCGCCCAGCAGGCGCCGGGCCTGGGCGCGGGCCTGGGCGAAGCGCTCGTCGTCCTCGTCGAAGACCTGGGGAAGCGCTCCCCACCCCGACCACCGGGCCAGCACTGCCTGGTCGGCGGACGAGGCGACACCGCCGGGGCCCAGGCGGTCGAGCACCTCGAGGGCGGCCACGTTGGCGGCCAGCTTGGCCGCCCGCCCCGGCGGGGCCAGGTCGACCTGGCCGGCCGGGCGGAACGCTAGGCCGGCGGCCTCCCGCCCGGCGCCTGGTCGGCCAGGTCCCCCAGGCCCCGGAGGATCTCCTCGCCCAGGTCCAGCCGGCGGTGGTAGGCGGCGAGGATCTCGTCGTCGTCCCCCTCCCCCGCCGTCGCCGCCTCCGGCTCGGCCCACACCAGCTCGGCCAGCACCGTCTCCTCCGCCTGGCGCCGGGCCCGGTAGGCGCGCAGGCGGTAGGACTCCAGGTCCTCCGCCGGCCGGCGGGAGCCGAGCAGGCGGTCGCGGGCCTCGATCACCTGAGTCTCCACCATCTCCCCCAGGCGTTCGAAGTAGCCCTCCGGATCGGCCATCGACGCCAGGGCCCCCGGGCGGTGGCGGAGCCAGTGGTCGAAGGCCAGCCGGCTGTAGCGGTTCATGGCGGTCGACCTCCTCGGGGGCGGGGAGCCCCAGGGCGGCGGCGGGGAGCGGGTCGAACAGCGACAGCTGGGCGGGCGGGCCGCTCCCGTCCCTGCCTCCCACGCTACCGCCGCGCCGCCGGCCGGCGGGGGGACGGCGCGGCTGGGTCCGGGCGGTAGCGGACCCGGCGCTCGGCCAGCAGCTGGCCGGTGGCCGAGGCCACCACCGCCACTTCGGCATGGGCCGACGGCGCCGGAGCCGGGATGACGAACACGCAGGCCGCGTCGCCCACCAGCAGGTACAGCTCGTCGCCGACGGCACCCAGGGCCAGCTCCTCGCCGGCGCCCACCGGCCCGATGGCCACGGCGCGACGGGCGGGAGCGCCGCCCAGGTCGTGCACCGCCACCTGGCCGGTGGCGAGGTCGACCGCCACCAGCGGCCAGCCGTCGAGGCTGAGGCGGACCTCGCTGGCGCCGGCCACCTGGAGGCGGGCGCGGCCGAGGAGGGCGGCGGCGGGGTCCGTCGTCACGCCGCCGGGCAAGGGTCGGGCCCGGCGCCCGCCTCGGCCGGGCGGCGGGGCGGGGCGGGGCGGGCGCGCACCCACATGACGGCCAAACCGTCGCTGCGCGCCTGCCTCCAGCCGGTGGCGGCCCGGACGGCGGACACCGTGGCGGTGGGCTGGCCCCGGGTGAAGGCGACCTCGTGGCGGGCGGCGTCGTAGACGACCTCCATGCGCCGGCCGCCCCAGGTGCCGGCGGGCTCGGCCACCGCCCCCGCCGGGCAGGCCAGCGCTGCGTCGTGGGGGCTCAGGGGGCGAAGGTACGGCTTCATCGGCTTGCTCCCTGGTGGTGGTCGTTCGGCGGTGCCAAGGGGCGGGTGGAAGGGAGCTGGCGGTAGCGGACGGTCCGGCACCAGATGACCCCCTCCGCCACGGTGGCCATGCGCACCTCGGCGTGGACGGCGTCGGCGGGGGTGGCGGCGATGGCGATACAGACGGCGGGATTGAGGATCGAGCCGTGGTGGACGACGACGGTGCCTTCGCCGTCGATGGTGGGCACGAGCTGCGCCAGCGGGCGGTTCCCGAGCAGGTCGATGGCGACGACGTGGGAGAACATCACCCGCCGGCGCAGGTCGTTGACAGCCACGGCGGCGGCGGGAAGGTCGACGCTCACCAGCGGCCAGCCGTCCAGGTCGACGACCAGGCGCCGGTCGCCGTCGAGGCTGGTGCGCAGCCTGGGCCAGAGGTCCCAGGCGGCCGGGGCGGCCGTCGTCATGCGATGTGGGGGCGGCGGGGGCGGGTGCAGGCCGGGCGCTCCAGGCGGTCCAGGCGACGGCACAGGGCGGCGAAGCGGTCCCGGACCCACAGCGACGACTCGCCGTCGCCCTGGGCCAGGACGAAGCCGGTGCCGATGAGCCCGCCGGCGAGGCGGTCGTCGAGTGGGCCGCGCACCATGGCGACGTCGTGGCGGTCGGGGTCGTAGACGACCTCGGTCTCCCGGCCCTGCCAGCGGCCGACGGGCGAGGCGATGTGGCCGGGCGGGCAGAGGGCGGGGGGTTCGCCCTTGGGACCGGCGGGGCGGAGGTAGGGGTCGGACATCAGGCCTCCTTGGCGGCGGGCAGGGGTAGGCCGGGTGCGGGGCGGTGGCGGGCCCGGCGCGACAGGCGCCGGTCGGCCCACCACGGCAGGGCCCGCACGTGGGCGGGGGGCAGCGTTCCGTGCAGCAACAGGGCGTCGCCCGGGCGCATCTGGCGGGCCATGTGGGGCGGCACCAGCGGCTCGCGCGACGTCGAGAACTGCGTGGAGTGGCGGGCGCCCTCGGCGTCGGTGCGGCTGCGGGTCTCCACCTCCACGTCGCCCAGCACGGCGCCCAGGTAGCGGAACGCCGCGGGGTCGGACAGGCC
>JBKHXC010000031.1:0-5427 GCA_046566225.1 Acidimicrobiia bacterium | reverse complement strand
CTCCGGCTCACCGACACCCGCGTCGAGGCCATGGCCGGTGGGCTGCGCCAGGTCGCCGGCCTGGCCGACCCGGTGGGCGAGGTGGTGGACGGGTGGACCCGGCCCAACGGGCTGCGCATTCTGCGGGTCCGCGTCCCCCTGGGCGTGGTCGGGATCATCTACGAGAACCGGCCCAACGTCACGAGCGACGCCGCCGCCCTCTGCCTCAAGTCGGGCAACGCCGCCTTCCTGCGGGGGTCGTCGGGCGCCATCGCCTCCAACACGGCCATCGCCGCCGTGCTCCGGGAGGGGTTCGCCAAGGCCGGGCTGCCCGAGGACGCCCTGGTGCTGGTGGAGGACACCAGCCGGGAGTCGGCGGTGGCGTTCATGCGCCTGCGGGGGCTGATCGACTGCCTGGTGCCCCGGGGCGGCCCGTCGCTGATCGCCGCCGTCCTCGACCACGCCACCGTCCCCTACGTGATCGACGGCGACGGCAACTGCCACGTCTACGTCGACGCCGCCGCCGACCTCGACATGGCCCTGGCCATCGTGGTGAACGCCAAGACCCAGCGGCCCTCGGTGTGCAACGCCGCCGAGTCTCTGGTGGTGCACGCGGCGGTGGCCGGCGAGCTGCTGCCCCGGGCGGCGGCGGCTCTGGAGGGCGTGGAGCTGGTGGGCGACGAGCGGGCCCGGGCCCTGGTGCCGTCCATGGGCCGGGCCACCGACGAGGACTTCGCCACCGAGTTCCTCGGCCTCAAGATGTCCGTCGCCGTGGTGCCCGACCTCGACGCCGCCATCGACCACGTCCGCCGCTTCGGGTCGGGCCACACCGAGGCCATCGTCACCGGCGATCTGGCCGCCGCCCGCCGCTTCACCGCCGAGGTGGACGCCGCCGCCGTGGTCGTCAACGCCTCCACCCGCTTCACCGACGGCGAGCAGTTCGGCTTCGGCGCCGAGATCGGCATAAGCACCCAGAAGCTGCACGCCCGCGGCCCCATGGGGCTGCGCGAGCTCACCACCGTCAAGTACGTGGTGGAGGGCGACGGCCAGGTCCGCACTTGACGCTGGGCGGGGCCGGCGGCGAGCCGAGGTTCGAGTCGGTCGAGGCCCTGCGCCGCTCCCTGGCCGGCGCCGGCTACCTGGCCGACGCCGCCATCGCCGGCGTCGTGTACCTGGCCGACCGCCTGGGCAAGCCCGTGCTGGTGGAGGGACCGGCCGGCACCGGCAAGACCCAGCTGGCCAAGTCGGTGGCGGAGGTGACCGGGGCCCGCCTCATCCGCCTCCAGTGCTACGAGGGCCTGGACGAGGCCAAGGCCCTCTACGAGTGGAACTACCGCAAGCAGCTGCTGCGCATCCAGGCCGAGCGGGTCGCCGAGCAGGGCGGCGCCGGCTGGGAGGCGCTGGAGGAGGACATCTTCAGCGAGGCCTTCCTGCTCCCCCGGCCCCTGCTGGAGGCCATCCGGGCCGCCGACCCGGTGGTGCTCCTCGTCGACGAGGTGGACCGGGTGGAGGTCGAGACCGAGGCGCTCCTGCTGGAGGTGCTGTCCGACTACCAGGTGTCGATCCCCGAGCTGGGCACGGTCACCGCCACCCAGGTGCCGCTGGTGTTCCTCACGTCCAACAACACCCGGGAGCTGTCGGAGGCGCTCAAGCGCCGGTGCCTGTACCTCCACGTCGACTACCCCGACGTGGAGCGGGAGAGGCAGATCGTGCTCGCCAAGGTCCCCGGGATCGACGAGCACATGGCCGACCAGGTGGCCCGCGTCGTGCGCTCCATCCGCGCCCTGGAGCTGAAGAAGGCGCCGTCGGTGTCCGAGACCCTGGACTGGGCGGCCACCCTGGTGCTGCTGAACGTGACGACGATCGGTGCCGAGGTGGTGCGCGACACCCTCCACCTGCTGCTCAAGCACCGCTCCGACATCGCCAAGGCCCGGCGCCAGTTCCCGGTCGAGGCCTGACGCGGTGCTCGACGCCCTGGCCGGCTTCGTGGGGGAGCTGCGGGCCGCCGGCCTGCCCGTCAGCCTCACCGAGTCCCTCGACGCCACCGAGGCGCTGCGCCACGTGCCCCTCGGCGACCGGGAGGCGTTCAAGGCCGCCCTGGCCGCCACCCTGGTCAAGTCCGCGGGCCACCGGCGGGCGTTCGAGACCGCCTTCGAGGTGTGGTTCTCGGCCGGCGCCGGCGCCCTGGCCGCCGGCGTGGCCGCCGCCGGCGGCGACGGCGCCGGCGAGGGCGGCGAGGGCGAGGACCTGGCCGGGCTGGTGGAGGCGGCGCTGCGGGACGGCGACGACGAGGCCCTGCGGGCGCTGGCGGCGCGGGCCGTGGCCGCCTGGTCGGGCATGTCCGCCGGCCGGCCGGCGGGGGGCACGTACTACCTGTACCGGACCCTGCGGGGCCTCGACCTCGACGGCGCCCTGGAGCGGCTGGTGGCCGGCGCCGGCGCCCGGTCGGCGCTCGACGAGCGGCTGGCCGGCGACGAGTACCGGGCCCGGGCGGAGCGGTTCCGGGGCGAGGTGGAGGCGGAGATCCGCCGCCGGCTGGTCGCCGACCGGGGGGCCGAGGCCCTGGCCCGCACCCTGCGCAAGCCGCTCCCCGAGGACCTCGACTTCATGCACGCCACCCGCGAGGAGCTGGCCGCCCTGCGCCGGGCCCTCCAGCCGGTGGCCCGCCGGCTGGCCGTGCGCCTGGCCCGCCGCCGCCGCCACCGCCGCCGGGGGCCGCTGGACTTCCGCAGCACCGTCCGCCACTCGATGTCCTACGGGGGCGTGCCCGCCGAGCCGCGGTTCCGCCGCCCCCACCCGGCCAAGCCCGAGATCTGGGTGATCGCCGACGTGTCGGGGTCGGTGGCGGCCTTCGCCCGCTTCACCCTCCAGTTCGTGTACGCCATCTCCTCGGAGTTCTCCCGGGTGCGCAGCTTCGCCTTCGTCGACGGGGTGGACGAGGTCACCCGCCTGTTCGACGGCGCCGACGACATCTCCGACGCGGTCGAGCGGGTCAACGCCGAGGCCGACGTGGTGTGGCTGGACGGGCACTCCGACTACGGCCACGCCCTCACCGCCCTGTGGGAGCGCTGGGGCGGCGAGATCGGCCCCCGCACCACCGTCATCCTGCTGGGCGACGCCCGGAACAACTACCACGCGGCGGAGGCCTGGGTGGTGGGGGACATGGCGGCCCGTGCCCGCCACGTCTACTGGCTCAACCCCGAGCCCCGGTCGTACTGGGACACCGGCGACTCCATCGTGGCCGAGTACGCCCGGTTCTGCGACGGCGCCTTCGAGTGCCGCAACCTGTCCCAGCTGGAGCGCTTCGTGGAGCATCTGGGCTGATGGCGGCGCCCGGCGGGCGGCCCACCCGGCTGGTGCTGGTGCGCCACGGCGAGGCCCAGTGCCACGTGGACCAGGTGGTGGGCGGCACCCGGGGCTGCACCGGCCTGTCGGAGCTGGGCCGGCGCCAGGCCGAGGCCCTGCGCCGGCGGCTGGAGCGCACGGGCGAGCTGGCGGCCGACGTCCTGTACGCCAGCACCCTGCCCCGGGCGGTGGAGACGGCCGAGGCCATCGCCGCCGTGCTCGGCGCCCCCGCCGTCGAGCAGGACGAGGACCTGTGCGAGCTGCGCCCGGGCGAGGCCGACGGCATCACGTGGGAGGACTTCCGGGCCCGCTACGCCTACCCGGGCACCGGCGGCGACCTGTACCGCCCCATGGCCCCCGGCGCCGAGAGCTGGGCCGTGTTCTGTGCCCGGGTGGGCGCCGCCCTGGCCCGCCTGGCGGCGGCCCACGAGGGCCGGACGGTGGTCGCCGCCTGCCACGGCGGGGTCATCGAGTGCTCGCTGCGGGCCCTGGGCGAGCTGCCCCTCGCCCCGCGCTTCCTCGTCCGCATCGAGAACGCCTCGATCACCGAGTGGGAGCGCCCCCCCGCCGCCGACGGCGAGCGCCGCTGGACCCTGGTCCGCTTCAACGACGCCGCCCACCTCGCCGGACTGCCCGCTCCCGAGTAAACAGGTCACCGAAACGGTGACCTGTTTACTCGGGAGCGAGGGTTCCGGACGGAGGGTCAGGCCCGGAGGAGCTCGGCCACCCGGAAGGCGAGGTCCAGCGACTGGCGGCCGTTGAGGCGGGGGTCGCAGGCGCTGGTGTAGCGCAGGTCGAGGTCGGACACGTCGTCGGCGCCGCCCAGGCACTCAGTGACGGCGTCGCCGGTGAGCTCCACGTGCATGCCGCCCGGCCACACGCCCTCGGCCCGGCAGGTGGCGAAGAACAGCTCCATCTCGGCCATGACGTCGTCGAAGTGGCGGGTCTTGCGCCCGCCGGGGGTGACGTAGGTGTTGCCGTGCATGGGGTCGCACGCCCACACCACCGGGTGGCCGGCGTCGTGCACGGCCCGCAGCAGCGGCGGCAGCGCCTCGGCCAGCCGGGCGGCGCCCATGCGGGAGATGAGGGTGAGCCGCCCCGGCGTGCGGTCGGGGTCGAGGCGCTCGCACACCCCGAGCACGGCGTCGACGGTGGCGGTGGGCCCCACCTTGCAGCCGAGCGGGTTGCGCACGCCGGCGAGGAACTCCACGTGGGCGCCGTCGGGCGCGCGGGTGCGGTCGCCCACCCACAGCATGTGGGCCGAGCAGTCGTACCAGTCGTCGGTGAGCGAGTCGAGGCGGGTGAGCGCCTCCTCGTAGCCCAGGAGGAGCGCCTCGTGGGAGGTGTAGAAGTCCACCTCCCGGAGCTGGGCCTGGGACTCCGACACGATGCCGCACGCCTTCATGAACCGCATGGCCCGGTCGATCTCGGAGGCGATGGCCTCGTAGCGGCGCCCCTCGTTGCTGGTGGCCACGAACTGCTGGTTCCAGACGTGGACCTGGCTGAGGTCGGCGAAGCCCCCCTTGGTGAAGGCCCGCACCAGGTTGAGGGTGGCGGCCGACTGGTGGTAGGCCCCGATGAGGCGCTGGGGGTCGGCCGTGCGGGCGGCCGCGTCGGGGGCGTCGTCGTTGACGATGTGGCCGCGGAACGACGGCAGCTCGACGTCGCCCACCTGCTCGGTGGGCGAGGAGCGGGGTTTGGCGAACTGCCCGGCGATGCGGCCGACCTTGACCACGGGGACGCCCGACCCGTAGGTGAGCACCACCGCCATCTGGAGGATGACCTTGAGCTTGTCCCGGATGGCGTCGGCCGAGAACTCGCTGAACGACTCGGCGCAGTCGCCCGCCTGGAGCAGGAACGCCCGCCCGGCGGCGACGTCGGCCAGGGACTCGGTCAGCTGGCGGGCCTCGCCCGCGAACACCAGCGGCGGCAGGCCGGCCAGCTGCTCGAGGGAGCGGTCGAGCGCGGCCTCGTCCGGCCACTCCGGCTGCTGCGCCGCCGGCCGGTCGCGCCAGCTGTTCGGCCTCCACGCCCTCGCGTCCATCCACCAAGACTAAGGGCTCTCCCGCCGTCCGGCCTCCCCGCCGGGGCCGTAGGGTGCGG
>JBKHXC010000030.1:0-7185 GCA_046566225.1 Acidimicrobiia bacterium | reverse complement strand
TGGACTTCTTCCTGGAGGCCAACCCGGCCTACGAGCAGGTCGGCCAGCGGGAGATCAACCTCGCCCAGACCGGCATCTGGGACGACTCGGAGGTCTACGACGCCACGTTCCAGAACATCGACACCTGGGGCAACCAGCGGTGGTCGAAGCCGTGCGTGATCATCGACGGCAAGCAGGTCACCACCAACATCACCCAGATCAACATGGGCTACGAGGAGTTCATCGACCACTCCTTCTACGAGGACTGGACCCGCTCGGGCGGGCCCCGCTTCCGCACCGACCCCCTGGGCAACCCCATCTCGCCCTACCACCCGTGGAACAAGACCACCATCCCCAAGCCCACGGCCACCGACTTCCGGGGCAAGTACACCTGGGACACCGCCCCCCGCTGGGACCGGCGGACGGTGGAGACCGGCGCCTACGGCCAGCTGTGGTCGACCGCCCTCGCCAACAACACCGTGGACAACCCCTTCTTCGAGTCGACCGGCGACGGCCTGCGCATGGTGATGCCCCGCCACGGCCTGCCCGAGGAGGAGCTGTTCTGGAAGGTGCCCCGGACCATCAACGCCCTGGAGCGCAACCGGGCCCGGGCCTACTCCATGGCCTTCACCGCCGCCATCGGCATGAACTGCATGCTCAAGGCGCTGGAGTACTGGCGGCGGGGCGAGACCAAGGTCCACACGCCCTACAAGGTGCCCAAGGACGAGCGCATCGCCATGGGGTTCTGGGAGGCGGGCCGCGGCTTCCTGGCCCACCACCTCCACATGGACAAGGGCAAGCTGGTCAACTACCAGATCACCACCCCGTCCACCCTCAACGCCTCGCCCCGCGACCCCTTCGGCGGCCTCGGCCCCTACGAGCAGGCCATCATCGACACGCCGCTGCTCGAGAGCGTGCCCGACGAGCAGGTCAAGGGCCTCGACGTGCTGCGGGCCATCCGCAGCTTCGACCCGTGCATGCCGTGCACCACGCACATGGACACCGGCCGGGGGATCATCACCCGTGAGGTGAACTCCTGCGGTTGCACCCTGGAGTAGTGGCCGCCACCTCCGGTGGTACCGACGCCGCCCGCCAGATCCTGGTGGGCGGCGTCGGTCTGCCATGGCTCAGGGACCTGGACTTCGGCACCCAGTTCGTCCGCCGGATCGCCGACCTGGACTGGCCGCCCCACGTGGTGGTGGAGGACCTGTCCTACGCCGCCCACCGGGTCCTGCACCTGCTCCAGGAGCTGCGCCCGGCCAAGGTGGTGCTGGTGGGCGCCATGCCCCGCGACGTCGACCCGCCGGGCACCATCCGGCGCTACAAGCTCGACCTCACGCCGCCACCGGACCAGGAGGTCGTCGACCGCCTGGGGGAGGCGGTCGGGGGTATCATCGACCTGGACCACACCCTCGCCGTCATCCGGTACTGGAAGGCACTGCCCGAGGACACCGTGGTGATCGAGATCGAGCCGGGCGACCGGTCGTTCGGCCTCGGCTTCTCGGGCGAGGTGGAGGCAGCAGTCGAGACGATCCTGGACATGGTCCGCCAGGAGGTCGGCACCATCGCCGAGGAGGTCGCACCGTGAGCATGGGCCACGACGAGGAGAAGCTCTCGTACGCCGAGGCATGGGAGTACATCGCCGAGCAGGCCGACGGGCTGCTCAACCACCCCGACATGAAGGTGGTGGAGCGGGTCGAGGAGCTGCTGGACTGGATCGACGCCGTGCACCGGGAGGGCCTGGGCCGCCTCATCGAGATGTGCCGGTCGTGGCGGGGGGAGATCTTCCTGGAGTCGGTGGCCCGCGACGAGATCACCGGCACCATGCTGCGGGCCTACGAGCTGGGCGAGGGGCTCGACCCCGAGGCCGAGGCCGAGGTCACCCGGGCGGTGGACGCCGCCATGGCCGAGATCAAGCCCCTGGTCGAGTCCCACGGAGGGGACATCGAGGTCGTCTCGGTGGAGGACGGCGTGGTCAAGGTGCGCATGAAGGGGACGTGCAACGGGTGCGCCAGCTCGTCGGCCACCCTCACCTACGGCCTGGAGGCGGCCCTCAAGACCCACTGGCCGAGCTTCCGGCGGCTGGAGGAGGTGGACCCGGCCGAGGAGGTGAACCCGGAGACGGCGGATCTCGAGTGCGTCACCGCGCCGGCCGCCGGCGCCGTTCCCGAGCCGCAGGGACCGCTGCTCCAGATCAGAGGGCACGAGGGCCGCTAGTGCGTCGACCTCATTCGTTCGCTTCGCTCACTCCACTCGGTCGAGTGGGCCGTTGAGCGCGGGCGCCGAGGACCTGTCCCGCCAGGCCCGCACGCTGGCCCAGGCCCACCCGCTCACCCCGCTGGCGTCGAGCTACGTCAACCGCTCCGTCGAGGAGCAGAAGGCGGCCCAGCCCTCGCCCGAGGTCGCCACCTGGGCGGGGGCGTGCCTCATCAACGGCTACTGCCTGCGCCGGGTGGTGGTGGTCGAGGCCGGCCTCGTCCTGGAGGTGCAGGAGGGCGCCGGCGCCGACGTGGACCGCCTGGGCGACGACGCCGCCCGCATCGCCGCCGACCTGCGGCGGGGCGACGGGCCCGGCCCGTTCCTCATCGACGACGAGGAGGTGGTCACCGCCCTCGACCGCATCATCGAGTCGGAGGTGAGCCGCCGCCTGGACAACCTGCGCACCGCCCTGGACAGCGCGGCGGCCGCCGAGATCGAGGAGTTCCTCACCTTCTTCACCGTCCAGGGCTACGCCCTGCGGGTGGCGGAGCGGGCGGCGGGGGCCCTGGCGTGACCATGCGCATCCTCGTCGCCGGCGTGGGCAACGTCCTCAAGGCCGACGACGCCTTCGGGGTGGAGGTCGCCCGCCGGCTGGACGCCATGGAGCTCCCCGAGCAGGTGCGGGTGGTGGAGACGGGCATCGGCGGCATCGCCCTGGTCCAGGAGCTCCAGGAGGGCTTCGACGCCCTCATCGTGGCCGACGCCGTGGACCGGGGCCGGCCGCCGGGCACCATCATGCTCATCGAGCCGGACGTGATCGACGTCCACGCCCTGTCCTGGGGCGAGCGCCACGACCTGCTGGCCGACGCCCACCTGGCCACCCCCGAGCGGGTGTTCATGCTGTCGCGCGCCCTGGGCGTGCTCCCCGAGCGGCTGCTGATGGTGGGGTGCCAGCCCCTCGACGCCGACGGGCTCGGCACGGAGATGTCCGATCCGGTCCGCATGGCCGTGGACGTGGCGGTGGGCGAGATCCTCCGCCACGTCGACGAGCTGCTGGCCCTCGACTCGCCGGCGGCCTGATGACGAGCGAGGCGGTCACCCCCGGCCAGCGCAGCGATCCCCGCAGCGCCATCGAGGCGCTCGAGGCCCAGCTGCGGGCGACGCCCCGGTCCCTGCGCCCCTACGAGCACGCCACCGTGGCCTACCGCCTGGGCCTGGCCTACGCCGAGAACCCCACGGGCAGCCGGGCCGAGATGCTGCGCAAGGCGCTGGCCTGCTTCGACGTGGCGGCGGGCGTCTTCGACCCCCGCTTCGACCCGACCGAGCACGCCCGGGTCCTCAACGCCGCCGGCGCCTCGCAGCGCGCCCTGGGCGACCGCCGCAAGGCGGCCGAGCTGTTCGCCCGGGCGGCCGAGCTGTTCGAGGGCCGCGACCGCGACGACGAGCGGGCGGCCGCCCTCAACAACCTGGGCCTGGCCCGCAGCGAGCTCGGCCAGGTGGACGAGGCGGTCGTCGCCTTCGACACGGCCGCCACCCTGTTCGACACCACCACCGCCGACGGCCGCCGGGGGCTGGTGGCCACGCTGCTCAACCGGGGCCAGGCCCACGCCGCCCTCGGCACCGAGGAGGGCCTGGAGTCCGCCCTGGACGACTACGACCAGGCCCAGGGCGACCTCGACGCCGACGAGGCGCCCTACCACTACGCCCTGGTGCACCACAGCGCCGGGTCCGCCTACAGCGCCCTGGCCGCCCGCCGTCCCCAGGAGCGCCGGCGGCTGCTGGAGGAGGCGGTCCGCGCCTTCGGCGAGTCGCTCACCGTGTTCACCCGTACCGCCTTCCCCTACCAGCACGCCCTGGCCAAGTACAACCTGGGACTGGCCCAGGTGGGGCTGGCCGAGGTGGCGGCCGGCGAGGTCGGCGGCGGAGGCCGGGGCCGCCTGCAGAACCTGCGGCGGGCCCTGGCCAACTTCGAGGACGCCGTCGCCCTGCTCGACACCCGGCTCCACGCCGACGCCTGGAAGCAGGCGTTCGCCAGCCTGTCACGCGTCGAGGAGCAGCTGGGATCGGAGGTCCCGGGCGCCTCCCGGGCCGACCACTTCGCCGCCCTGCTCGCCCTGGCCACCGAGGAGGAGCGCCACGCCGTGCTGCGCGAGCGGCTCCTGCGCCTCCTGGCCCTGCCCGAGCCCCGCAACCGCCGGTCCCTCACCGAGCTGGCCCTGGCCGCCGTGCGGGTGGGGCGCAACGCCGGGCTCATCCTGGAGACCGAGCTGGCCCTGGTCATGGAGCTTCCCCACGAGAGCCAGGAGGTGGCCATCCGCGCCATCTTCGACGCCCACGCCACGCTGGGCGACGACGAGCGGGAGGCGGCCGACCGGGCGCTGGACGCCGCCATCGGCGCCGCCCTGGGCGCGCCGCAGCGGATCTTCGTACGCGACTACCTCTACTCGCTGGGATGGGAGCGACCGTGACGAGCGCCGACGCCGGCGGCTCCGGGGAAGGGGGCAGGGACGATGCCATCCGGGTGGCGCAGACGTTCATCGAGGCCATCGCCTGGGGCGAGCACCGCCGGGTGTGGGACCTGCTGGCCCCCGAGGGCCGCAAGGTGGTCCTGCGGGTGGCGGTGAAGAACGGCATGGACGAGGCGCTGGCCGCCCGCCTGCGCGACGGGACGGCCGGGCCGGCGGAGACCGAGGAGTTCCTGGCCGAGCTGCTCAACGGCCTGCGCGCCGACCTGGCCGGCAACGACCTCGACACCCTGGAGTACTCGGCCGACGACGACGCCGGCGACGACCACGTGCGCGTGGTGCTCACCGCCCCGGTCCCGCCGCTGCTCGGCCCCGTCGGCCTGCCGGTGGGCTCGGTGGAGATCGCCCGCCACGACGGGCAGTGGCTGGTGGAGCGCCTCACCCCCCGCCCGGACATCCTGCGATGAGCCCCTCGCCGGCCGTCGGGCCCGCCCCCGCCGCGGGGCGGAGGACGAGTCGATGAGCGTCGACCCGGGCAGCGCCGGCGCGGTGGGGCCGGGCCAGGAGGCCGAGCAGTACGGCCACGTGGTGCGCCGCTTCCGGATGGGCGTCTCGGGCGCCGCCCTGGCCCTGGCCTGGGCGCGCCAGGAGGAGGCCCCCCACGGCGCCACCGTGGTGGTCGAGCGGGAGGTGAGCCCGCTGGGCCGGCTGGGCCGGCTGTGGGCCACGCCGCCCGAGCGGACGCTGTCGATCGCGCTGGTCCTGCGCCCCCCGCTGTCGGTCGAGGAGGCCGACGCCACCTGGCTGATGGCGGGGGTCACCGCCGCCGAGGGCGCCGAGTCGGCGTCGGGCCGGCAGATGGCGACGTGGTGGCCGGACCGGGTGGTGGACAAGGAGACGGGCGACGAGGTGTGCAGCGTCAAGGTGGAGGTCCAGCTCGGCCCCGGCCGGGTCCGCAGCGCGGTGGCCAGCCTGCGGCTGGACCTCGACAAGCTCGCCCTGGCCGACGACGAGGGCCGCGAGGCGCTCCTGGAGGCCATCCTGGGAGCCGTCGACCGCCACACCGAGGGCCTCGACGAGGGGTCGTCGGGAGTGGCCGCCGCCTACGAGGGTCGCTGCGCCCTGGTGGGCCGGCGGGTCAAGTTGCGGCTGCTGCCCAAGGGCGAGACCCGGGGCATCGTCCGCCACGTGGACCGCACGGCCCGCCTGGAGCTGGAGTCGGCCACCGGCATGGTGCAGCGGGTGGCCATCGACACCCTGCGCGAGCTGGAGGCCGTGTAGCGCCGGAGGGGTGCCGGCTCCGCCGCCCGAGCGGGCGGGACGAGCGAGGTCCAGATGACGTCAAGGATGGACGACGAAGCGGTGGCCGCCCCCCGGCGCCGGGCGGTCAGCCGCCGTGCTGGCCGCCGCCGGCCTGCTCGCCGGGGTCCTGCTTGTGGTCGGAATCGGCCACGGCCATCGGCTCGTGCTCGGCCGCCGCCTCGTTGGGGTTGGTGGACACGTAGCCGCCGCCGGACTCGGTGCCCTGCTCGTCCTTCTCAGACATGGGTTCCTCCTGGGGAACGGGTTCCGGCCCACCACCTACCCCGCCGGCGCCGTTCCTATCCGCCGCCCGCACTGTGCGGGGAACATGGAGTCCGCACGGGCATAGGTGCATAATGGCCCCAGCGCCCACCTCGCCGGACCGGGTGCTTCGGGGCTCGGAGGCGTGAGCGCACCGGAGAGGAGCAGCGTGGCCAAGGCGAAGTCGGAGGCGGGGAGCGACGATCTCCGGGCCCGCAGCCTCCTCCGTCCCGCCATCCTGCTGCTGCTCAAGGAGCGGGAGAGCCACGGCTACGAGCTGGTCAGCCGCCTGGCCGAGCTCGGCTTCGACGTGCCCGACTTCGGGGGCCTGTACCGGGCCCTGCGCTCGATGGAGGACGAGGGCCTGGTCAGCTCCCACTGGGGCACCCCGGCCCGCGGCCCGGCCCGGCGGGTGTACGCCATCACGCCCGAGGGCGAGCAGCAGCTCAAGGAGTCGGCCCCCGGTCTGGTCAACCAGCGGCGCGCCATCGGCGGGCTGCTCGACCGCTACCGCGGCCTGGTCCACCAGGAGCGCAAGTCCAAGCGCCAGCGCCGGCGGGTGCTCGTGGTCGAGGACGACGACGACATGCGCCACACGCTGTGGGTGCTGCTCGAGCAGCGGGGCTGGGTGGTCGAGGAGGCGCCCGACGGCGAGACGGCCCTCGATCGGTGGTCGAACGCGCCCGACGGGATCGTGCTCCTGGACCAGCGCATGCCCGGCATGTCGGGGCTGGAGGTGGCGAGGAGGATGCGCAAGGCCGGCTACGACGGGCCCATCCTGTTGTACTCGGCCTACCTCCAGCCGGAGCTGGAGGCCAAGGCGGCCGCCCTCGGGGTGCAGACCCTGAGCAAGGCCAACTTCACCGAGCTGTTCGACGCCCTGGCCCAGTACGAGGACACCTGGCGGCAGGCCAAGCGGGGCGCCAAGGGCGACTGAGGCCCTGGGCCAGGGCGTCACCGACCCCCGTCGCCCGGGGCG
>JBKHXC010000029.1:0-6800 GCA_046566225.1 Acidimicrobiia bacterium | reverse complement strand
GCCTGGCGTCGTTGTAGATCCGCCGCAGCCGCTGGCGGCGCGTCTCGGGGAAGTAGAACGTCTGCGACGAGTTGTGCCCGTTGAGGACGCGCGCCGCCATGGTGAGGCCGGCGATGCGCGGGAAGGGCCCGTAGGCGATGCCCTCGCGGCCCCACCCGGGCCGGGCCAGGGGCCGGAGGCGCAGCCTGCCGTGGTCGATCCCGATGAGCCCCTCGGCGTCCACGCCGCGCCGGCGGACCCCCGCCGGGCCCGTCGAGCCCACGACCGTGCCCGGGGCGCGGTCGTCGTCGAAGGTGTCGCGGAAGGCAAGCCCGGTGAGGCGCCCGGCGGTCGACGTCACAGGGCCAGTCGCCGGTCGGCAGCGGTCGTCATCCCTGCGCCTCGGCGCCGACGGGCACGAACAGCTCCACGGGCGCCAGGAACAGGCCGAGGAGTCGCTCGTCCATCACCGCCCAGTTCCGCTCTCCCGTCAGGTTGGTCGTCTGGCTGCGGTACGCGGCGAGCGCCGCCCGCTTGGCTGCCAGGTGGTCCCCCGTGCGAACGCCCACGGTCTGCAGGCGGGCGGCTCGCAGCGGGTCCGAAAGGTAGCGCCGCACGGTGGTGGTGGTCCCCGGCTCCGCCACCCAGGGCCCGTCGACCCAGTACCAGATGGGGAACTCGAGCACCCGCGGCCGGGAGGCGCCCGCCGCCGCAGCGTCCACCGCCGCGCTCACCGCCCGGTGGTCGACGTGCCAGTCGCGCCGGTAGGTCGTGAGCACCTCGTCGGGGCGGGCGTCGTCGACGATCTCGGCGATCCGCCGGCTCACCTCCTCCCGCCGTGCCGCCACCGTCCCCTCCTCGAAGCCCAGGAGGTGGAGCGCTCCGGCGTCGACGCCCAGCACCGCGCAGGCGGCGCGCGCCTCGTCCGCCCGGATGGCGGCCAGCTCGTCGGGCGAGATGACCTGAGAGCGATGCGAGTACCGGCCGTCGGTGACGACGACGACGGACACGTCGGTGCCGGCGGCCCGCTTGCGGGCGATCGTGGCCCCGCACCCGAGGGTCTCGTCGTCGGGGTGGGGTGCCACGACGACGGCGCTGCGGCCCGCGGAGACCGCCGTCTCGTCCACCGCCCGGGCCCGGACGGCCCGGCGCCACACCCGCCGGATGGCGGGCTTGGAGGCACGGGCCGCCCGGCGGGGCACCGCTCCGGCCAGATGGGAGACGCTCCTCACCGGCGAGCCGCCTCCACCACGTCGTCGCAGGGCAGCTCTGCGGTGAGGCCGTCGGGGAGCACCTCGACCGCCGCCGCCGAGCCTGGCGTGCAGGAGGCGGCCGCCGCCGCCAGCGCCTCGTCCCACGCCGGGCCGGTGTCACGGTGGTTGTGGGACGGGAGGCCCACCGCCCAGCACACGGCCAGGGCGGCGAGTCCGGCGGCGCCGGGCGCCCCCATCCGCCGGCGGCGCGGCGACCGGCCGCCGTCGTCGACGAGGACGGCGAGGGCGGCGATGACGAGGAGGGCCGGGGCCAGCGCGTACCGGGACGTGGAGATGCCGCTGAGGGCCACCGGTGCCGTGAAGTAGGCCACGCTCACCAGCCCCGCGGCGGCCAGGAACGGAGCCCGCCGGCGCACCGCGTGCCGGCGGGCGAAGGCGAGGGCGGCCACCGCCCCCAGCACCAGCCCGCCGACGACGACGCCCCGGCTCGAAAGCCCGTCCTGGCCCACCACCCGGTCGCCGGCCAGGCCGCGGCCGAACACGTCCACCACGTAGCGGAACGGGACCAGCGCCACCTCCGCCTTCTCGCCCAGCTGGCGCCCGCTGTCGGCGGTCAGGGCGCCGGCGACCTGGACCACGGCCGCCACGGCAAAGGCGCTTGCCACGGCGTCGGGGCGCCTGCGGGGGGCCAGGCGTAGGGCGGCGAGGGGCAGCAGGGCGAGGGCGAAGGGGTCGCTCAGCGCGGCGGCGGCGACCACCGACGCGGCGACGGCCGACTCCCATCGCGAGGGCGCCCTCCACACCACCGCCCAGAACGCGGCGGAGAGGAGGAACCAGTGGAGGTTGGCGGCGTTGGCGAGCACCTCCGTCCCCGCCAGGGGCGACACCAGGATCGGCGCCGCGCACGCCACGCGCGCCCACCGCCCGGCGACATGCGCGGCCGACGCCCGGAAGACGAAGACGGCGCATCCGGCAGTGACCAGCGCCGACAGCGCGGCGTACGCCGTGTCCGCCCACTGCAGCGGCAGGGCGGACACGACCGCGGCGATCAGACGCGGCACGGCGTGCAGGTAGCCGGCGTACGGCTCGAGGAGAGAACCGCCCACTCCCAGGTCGTGCACCTGGGCCAGGAAGACGGCGCCGTCCTCGGCCCACACGGTGTCGAGGGCGCCGGGCCCCTGCTGGCGGGCGAGGGCGGTGCCGGCGCCGGCGACCACGGCGCCCACGGCCAGCGCCGACGTGCGCGCGGTCACCACCGCCGGCGGCGACCGGCGCACCACCTCGGCGGCCAGCGAGGCGATCCGGCTCGGCGCGGCGGGTCGCCGGGCGACGATTGGCTCAGCGGCCATCGCCGTACGTCTGCTTCCACCACTCGTAGGTGCGCCCCAGCCCCTCCTCGAGTGCGATGGTGGGCTCCCACCCGAGCAGCTCCCGGGCCCGAGTGATGTCGGGTACCCGCCGGCGGGTGTCGGCGAAGCCGGGGCCGTAGTAGCTCTCGTAGGAGGTGGGGGCCACGGGCGACGTCGAGCCCACGTACGCCCGGATCATCTCGGCCAGTTCGAGGATGGTCGTCTCCCGGGGGTTGCCCAGGTTGACCACCTTGCCGGTGGCCGCCTCGCTGAAGCCGGCGAGCAGCGTCCCCCGCACCGTGTCGTCGACGTAGGTGAAGCAGCGGCTCTGGCCGCCGTCGCCGTGGACGGTGAGCGGCTGGCCGGCGAGGGCCTGGCGGAGGAAGTTGGCGACCACCGACCCGTACCCGCGCGGGTCGAGGCGGGGGCCGTAGCTGTTGAAGTAGCGCACGATCACCACCGGCAGCCCCTGGGCGTGGTACGCCAGGGCCAGGTGCTCGTCGATGGCCTTGGCCGTCGAGTACGACCAGCGGTGCACGGTGGTGGGCCCCAGGACCCGGTCGTCGTCCTCGTGCATGGGGATCTTCGACGTCCGCCCGTACACCTCGGAGGTGGACGCCACCAGGACGCGCCTCCAGTAGCGGAAGCACGACGCCAGCACGTGCTCGGTCCCCTTGGTGTTGACCAGGAGGGACTCGAGGGGCGAGTCGACGATGTGGCGCACGCCCACGGCGGCGGCCAGGTGGAACACCAGGTCGGCCCGCTCCACCTCCCGGTCGACCAGGGCGGCGTCGAGGATGGAGCCGTTGATGAACCGGATCGCTCCCAGCCGGTGCCCGATGTTGCGCGCCTTGCCGGTGGTGAGGTTGTCGAGGACGGTGACCTGGTGGCCGTCCACGCACAGCCGGTCCACCAGGTGCGAGCCGATGTAGCCGGCGCCGCCGGTGATCAGGACCCTCATCGCCGCCCTCCCTCCCGCCGTCGCCCGGCGAGCACCTCGTCGTACACCTCTTCGAACGTCCTTGCCACGGCGTCGGCCGGGAACCGCCGCTCCACCGTGGCCCGGCCCGAGCGGCCCAGGGCCGAGGCCAGCGCCGGGTCGGCCAGGACCTTCTGCACGGCGGCGGCGAACGCCGGCACGTCGCCCCGGTCCACCAGCAGCGCTGACTCGCCGTCGGTGGCGAACTCCTCGACGGCCGGCAGCCGGAACGCCACCACCGGCTTGGTGGCGGCCATGGCCTCCAGCACGGCCAGCCCGAAGCCCTCCGACTCGGAGGCGAACACGAACACGTCGGCCAGGGACAGGACCTCGGGCACGTCGTGGCGGTTGCCCAGCAGCCGCAGCGCGCCCTCGACGCCGAGCTCGCCGGCCCGGCGCTCGACGGCGCCCCGCTCCGGACCGTCGCCGACCAGCACGAGCGTGGCCGTCGGCTGGGCGTCGAGCAGGGCCCGGAACGCCTCGAGGAGGTGGAGGTGCCCCTTTCCGGGGACCATGCGGCTCACGTTCACCAGCACCGGCCCGGGGCCCGGGCGCAGGGCGGCCCGCAGCCCGGCGGCGGCGGCCCGCCGGGCGGCGCCGTCGAAGCGGTCGACGGGGATGGCCTGGCGCAGGACGGTGACGGGCTGGGTGACCAGCGGGCGGAACAGGCGGGCCACGTCGGCCGACTCGGCCACGTAGTGGGCCACGGTGCGCCGCTCGACGGCGTCGCGCACCGCCCCCAGGGCCCGCCCCCGCGCCCGCCGGGCGGTGGAGGCGCCGGCCGGCACCTTGGGGCCGAGGTGCACCCACTCGGCGTGCAGGTGGCCGACCACCGGCACGCCCGTGCCCAGGGCGGCCAGCTGGGCCAGCTTGCGGTCCTGGTCGGAGTGGACGTGGACGACGTCGGTCCGCCGCACCCGCCGCCGCAGCTCGGCCACCGTCCTCGGCGACGGCGGCGTGGGCAGGAGCTCGGGCGGCGAGCCGGCCTCGGCGAACGCCGGGGCCAGGTCGTCGGCGGGGTGCAGCTGGACGACGTCCACGTCGAAGCGGGAGCGGTCGGCGTGGCGGACGTGGTTCAGCACGATGGTCTGCCCGCCGCCGATGGCGAGGTCCGGCAGCACGTGGAGCACCCGGGTGCGGCCCCCGACCGCCACTCAGACCGCCTCCAGCCGCGGAGAAAGGCCGAGCCCCGCCAGCTGGCCGGCGATCTCGTCGAGGTAGGCGGGGTTCATCACGACGACGAGGTCGGGCGGGGCGCCCACCAGCGCCTCGGGGGCGACGATGCCGTGGCCGGTCCCGGCCATGAACATGCCCGCCTTGTAGGGGTTGACGTCCACCGCCACGTCGACGTTGCCGCCGATGCCGGGGGCGTTGAGGAAGGCCACTCCCTTGGACCCGGCGCCCCACACGGCGACCCGCCCACCGCCGGCCGTCACCTCGGCGGTGGCCGCCGCCCACCGGGCGACCTGCTCGGCGTACGCCCGGGCGAAGTGCTCCACCGAGGCGCGCATGGCCGCCGCGTCGAGCGGCACGGGGCCGTCCGCCGGCCCCGGCGCCGGGCGGGCCTCCAGCAGCAGGTACTGGTCGTCGTAGGCGAGGGAGACGTCGAGCACCTCGAAGCCCGAGCGGGCGAACAGCGAGGCGAGGGAGGCGGCGGTGAAGTACGAGCAGTGCTCGTAGTACACGTCCCAGAAGGCGACCTCGTCGAGCACCCGCTGCACGTCGGGCAGCTCGAACAGCACCACGGTGCCGGGGCGGTCGCCGATGGTGCGCCGGAGCATGGCCACGAACTCGCCCACCAGGGCGATGTGCTCCAGGGTGTGGCGGCAGACGACGGCGTCGGCGCTCAGGTGGGCGTAGCGGTCCGAGTAGAAGTCCAGGATCCACGACAGCCGGCCCGCCCACCGCGGGTCGATGCGGTCGGGGTTGGTGCCGGGGTCGATCCCGGTGCCCCGGCCCAGGCCCGCCTCGGCCATGTGGACGAGGAACTCGCCCTTGCCGCAGCCGATCTCCAGCACCGAGCGGTCGTGGAGGCCGAACTCCTCCACCCAGCGCTTGGCCAGCGAGCGGCTGAACTCCACGAAGCGGGGGGAGAAGGCCTGGGTCTCCTCGTAGCGGCCCGAGTACTCGGCCAGCGCCGGGTCGAAGGCGGCGTTCCACACGAACCCGCACGCCGGGCAGAAGGTCAGCTCCAGGTCTCCGCGGGGGTGGGCGAGGGCCTCTTCACGGGTGGGCAGGAGGAGGCAGCTGTTGGTGGGTATGCCCCGCTGGGAGTGGAACGCCTCCTGGCCGCCGGCCCCGCACGAGGGGCAGGTGGCGCTCACACGACCTCGACCGTCGGGATGGGGACGACCCAGCGGCCGCCCCCCGCCGCGTACTCGGCCTGCTGGCGCATGATCTCCTCCCTGAAGTTCCACGCCAGGATCACCGTGTAGTCCGGCGCCCGCTCCAGCAGCGCCTCGGGGCCGGTGATGGGGATGTGCACGCCCGGCATGTGCAGCCCGTGCTTGTGGACGTTGCGGTCGGCGACGAAGTCCAGCAGCTCGGTGCCGATCCCGGCGTGGTTGAGCAGGACGGTGGCCTTGGCCGCCGCCCCGTAGCCGGCCAGCCGGGCGCCGCCGTCCTTCAGCTCCCGCAGCAGCGACACCAGCTCGGACCGGGTCCGGTCCACCCGGGTGGCGAAGTCCCGGTAGAACGCCGGCGTGTCCACGCCCCGCCGGCGCTCCTCGGCCAGGTGCTCGCGCACCGCCGCCGACGGGTCCTCCCGCTTGGCGATGTGCCAGCGCAGGGTGCCGCCGTGCAGGCCGGGGAAGTACTCGACGTGGTTGAGGAACAGCCCGTGGCGGCGCACCAGGGTGTCCACCGACGTGCACGAGAAGTAGCAGAAGTGCTCGTGGTAGATGGTGTCGAACTCGCCGTGGTCGACCAGGTCGCGCACGTAGGGGTTCTCGACGGTGACGAGCCCGTCGTCGGCCAGCAGGACCGCCATGCCGGCCACGAACCCGTTGAGGTCGGGGACGTGGGCCATGACGTTGTTGGCGACGATCACGTCGGCCCGCCGCCCGTCGGCGACCAGCCGGCGGGCCAGGTCGACGCCGAAGAACTCCCGCAGGGTGGGTATGCCGGCCGCCTCGGCGGCGGCTGCCGGCTCGGGCGCGGGGTCGATGCCGAGCACGGGGACGCCGGCCGCCGCGAAGTTCTTGAGCAGGTAGCCGTCGTTGCTGGCCAGCTCGACCACCAGGCTGTCGGGGCCCAGCCGGCGCGACGCCATCAGGCCCT
>JBKHXC010000028.1:0-2383 GCA_046566225.1 Acidimicrobiia bacterium | reverse complement strand
GCGGCCGTGGACGCCGAGACCTTCGCCCGCGTGGCCGCCCACCCCGACCTGGCCGGGATCGACGCCCACCTCCTGGCCGGCGCCATCGCCGTGGTGCGGGCGATGGGCCAGTTCCGCCTGGCCAGCTGTCTGAGCTTCCACACCCGCGTCGAGCGGGCCCGCACCTTCGCCTCCCTCGTCGGCCCGGTGGCCGATGCCCTGGCGGGGGAGCGGCCCCCCGGCCCGGGGTGGGCCGGCTGGGCGCACGGCGGCGCCTCGGTGCGGATCCGCCAGCGGCTGTTGTCCCGCTTGGCCGACGGCGCCAGCTGGGGGGTGCTGGCCAACGCCCGGGCCTTCGGCGAGGGCGTGGACCTCCCCACCCTCGACGCCGTGGCCATCGTCGACCCGAAGAACAGCGAGGCCGACGTGCTCCAGGCCGCCGGCCGGGCCCTCCGGCGGCCGTCGGAGGGATCCAAGGTCGGCACCGTGGTCCTGCCCGTGCTGCTGGCCGCCGGCGCCGATGCCGACGACCCGCTCGGCGGCATCGACGGCGCCGGGCTCGAGGTCGTGGCCGGCGTGCTGCGGGCGCTGCGGGCCCATGACGACGGCCTGGGCGCCCGCCTTGACCTCACCCGCAGACGAGTGGGCAGCCGGCCCGGGGGCCGCCCCGACTGGGCCGCCTTCGCCCGGCGCAGCGCGGCGCAGGGGCTGTTGCGCAGCCGCGTCGAGCTGTGGGTGCCGGGGGGAGCCACCGGCGAGCTGGCCGGGGCCATGGCGCTGCGCCTGGTCCGCGAGGCCGCGCCCGGCTGGGAGGAGCACTTCGGCCGGCTGCGGGCGTGGGCCACCGAGCACGGCAGCGCGGCGGTGCCCCAGCTGGCCACCGTCGCCGACGGGCGGGGCGGGACCTTCGGCCTGGGGGCGTGGTGCACGACGCAGCGGACGCTGCGCCGCCGCCAGCTGCTCGGCCCCGAGCGGGTGAGCGCTCTGGAGGCGCTGCCCGGCTGGACCTGGGACCCGGTGCCCGAGCAGTGGCTGGCCAACCTCGACGCCCTGGCCGACTGGGCCCGCCGCCACGGCCATGCCAACTGCCCGCAGGCCACCGTGTGGCGGGGACGGCGGATCGGAACCTGGGCCAACACCGTGCGTACCGCACACAAGGCCGGCCTCGTCGACGCCGGGCGGGTGGCGGCCCTCGAGGCCGTGCCCGGGTGGAGCTGGGACGTGCGCGGCGATGCCTGGGAGGAGCACTTCGCCGCCCTCGCCGGGTGGGCGGCCGAGCACGGCCACGCCTGCCCGAGCTCGGGCGATCTGGTCGCCGGTTTCGACCTCGGGCGCTGGGTGGCCAAGCAGCGATCGGCGCTGCGCTCCGGCCGGCTCGAGGCGACCCGGGCCGAGCGGCTCCGCGCGCTGCCCGGATGGGTCGACCACGAGCGGGAGGCGGGGTGGGAGGCGGGCTATGCCCGGCTCAGAGCGTGGGCCGCCGAGCACGGCCACGCCGCACCCCCGCAGACGCTGGTCCTCGACGACGGCTACGGCCTCGGGTCCTGGGTCGCCACCCAGCGGGAGCGCCGGCGCCAGGGCCGCCTCCCGGAGGCTCGAAGGGATCGGCTCGACGCGCTGCGTGGATGGGAGTGGTCGCCCCGCAACGACGCCTGGCCGGCCGCCTACGCCCGGCTGGTGGCCTTCGTCGAGCGCCACGGTCACGCCCGCGTGCCCGACGGCGCCGACGCCGACGGGTTCTGCCTGGGGGCATGGGCCACGGCCCAGCGGACACAGCACCGCCGTGGCACCCTCAGTGCCGAGCGGGTGGCCGCCCTGGAGGCGCTGCCCGGCTGGGTGTGGAGCATCCACGGCGCCCGCCTCGACGCCGCCGTGGCCGCCCTGGAGGCCTTCGCCGCCCGGCACGGGCACTGCGAGCCCGGGCCCGACCAGGGCGAGGAGGGTCGCCGGCTGGCCGGCTGGGTGGTCCGGGCCCGGGCCCAGCACGGCGAGGGCCGCCTCGAGGCGGCCCGGGCCCAGCGCCTGGAGGCCATCGCCGGCTGGCGCTGGGACGCCCCGATGGACCGGGAGGCGGCATGGGCAGCGGCGTGGGAGACGAACCTTGCCGCTCTGTTGCGCTGGACGCCGGCCAGCGGTGGCGCCTTGCCCCGCCAGGGCGACGTCGACGACGACGGGGTCCGGATCGGTGCGTGGGTGGCCAAGCAGCGCTCCAAGCACCGGGCCGGGCGGCTCGGGCCCGACCGGGCCTCGCGCCTGGAGGCGCTGCCCGGTTGGGCGTGGTGATCTCCGATGCCTGCCTGCGGGCCAGCTCGCACAACCTGGAGACGTATGCTGGCCGCGACGCCGAGCACATCGCGGGAGGGGCGCTGGTCAGCTCTGGTGGGCCTCGCCGATCGGTGGAGCC
>JBKHXC010000027.1:0-1791 GCA_046566225.1 Acidimicrobiia bacterium | reverse complement strand
CTCTGGCATGGGCAGCGCCGTCGAGATCCCCACCCGCCAGGCGTTCGTCAACGAGCTGGTCGGCCCGTGGGGCGGCCTCCTCGCCGACCGGTTCGACAAGCGCCGGGTCCTGATCGCCGCCAACGCCGCCATGGCCGTGGTGGCCGCCCTGCTCGCCGCGGTGACGCTCCTCGGGGCCGTGCAGCTGTGGCAGCTCTACGTCCTGGCCTTCCTGTCCGGCCTCGGCAGTGCCGTGGAGATCCCGACGCGGCAAGCCTTCGTCAACGAGCTGGTGGCAGCTGACCAGGTGCCCGGCGCCATCGGGCTCAACTCGGCGCTGTTCAACGCCAGCCGCATCCTGGGTCCTGCGGTGGCCGCCGGGCTGCTGGCCGTGGCCGGCGGCGGCTGGTGCTTCGCCGTCAACGCCCTGTCCTTCGTCGCCGTCATCGAGGCCTACCGGCGGATGCGCCCGACCGAGCTCCGGCGGCCGCCGCGGGAGGTGGCCCAGCGGGGCCAGGTGCGGGCCGGCCTGCGCTACGCCTGGGGCGAGCCCGTGCTGCGGCGCACGATCGGCCTGGTGGGGCTGGTGGCCGTGTTCTCGTTCAACTTCCCGATCATCCTGCCGGTGCTGGCCGAGCGCACCTACGGAGGGGGGTCGGCCATGTTCTCGGCCCTGACGGCCACGATGGCCTTCGGCTCGGTGGCCGGGGCGCTGGTGGTGGCCGGCCGGCGCCGCCCGAGCGACCGGGTCCTGCTGGTCACCGGGCTGGCGTCGGGGCTGCTGCTGCTGGCGACGGCGTCCACGACGTCGCTGGTCCTCGCCCTGCCGCTGCTCGCCCTGGCGGGAGGGGCCGGCATCGCCTTCTTCTCGACGGCCAACGCCCGGGTGCAGCTGGTCGCCGCCGGGCAGATGCGGGGGCGGGTGATGGCGCTCTACTCCCTGGTCTTCCTCGGCAGCACCCCGATCTCGGGGCCGGTGGTGGGCTGGGTGGTCGAGCACCACGGCGCCCAGGTGGCCCTCGGCGGCGGCGGCGTCCTGGCGGCGGCGTCTGTGGCCGCCATCCTGCTGCCGCCGGCGCTGGCCGAGCGGCAGCCGCCCCCGGTGCCGACGCCCGAGCCTGCGGCCGAGGGCTCCGAGCCCGTCCCCTTCCCGGCCTGACCCCACGCGGATCGGCCGGGATGGGCCTGATCCGCCAGGGCGAACACCGGCGTGGGGCGCGCAGGTGGCGACCACCGACCGGGCCCGGGCCACCGCCCCGGCCACGCCCACGCTGATCGGCCCGATCGCCGGATCCGCTAGGGCGAACACCGGCGTGGGACAGCAGGTGGCGGACCACCGACCGGCCCGGGCCACCGCCCCTGGCTACCTCGCGGATCGGCCGGATCCGACCCGGATCCGCGAGGGCGAACAGGGCGGGAGCAGCAGGCGGCGGCCAACCGACCGGCCCCGGGCCCCGGCCGTGGCCACGCCCACGCGGGTCGTCGGATCGATCCGGATCCGCCAGAGCGAACACACGTTCGTCACGAGGCCGTCTCCGTGGCTACGCTCAGGCCATGGCCGTGGCGCTGGCCCGCCCCTTCGCCGACCCCCCGGGGGACGGCGCCGCCCGGGCCGGCCACGTCACGGGCCTGCGGGCGCTGGCCGAGCGGGTGGCGCCCACCAGCCTCGCCCGGGATCGGACGCTTCCGGTCCTGCCCGCCCTCACCGGTCTGGTGGGCGGCGGCCTGCGCCGAGGCGCCACCGCCACCGTGACCGGGAGCCGTCCGGGCGGGGGAGCCACCAGCCTCGCTCTGGCGCTCGCCGCCGCCGCC
>JBKHXC010000026.1:0-2686 GCA_046566225.1 Acidimicrobiia bacterium | reverse complement strand
TCCACGCCTGCCGACAGCGCCTCCATCGACATGAGCAGCGCCAGCTCGGCGCTTCCGGCCGACGCCCGGTTGAGGCGCAGCCGGCTCGCCTTCTCGGCGGCCCAGGCGGCGGCCTGCTTCAGCGCCCGCTGACCGGAGCCCAGCCGGTCGACGAGGTCGGCGAGGACCTGGCGATCGGCCTCGACGGCCTCGGCCACCTCGCGCAGGGCGGGGCCCGCCGCCGTCCCCTGCGCCATCTCGGCGACCCGGCGGGCCAGGTCGACCCCCGACCCCGCGCCGGCCAGGTGGTCGGTGAGGTAGGTCTGCAGATCGTCGGCAGCCATGCCGACCACCTCTACCCGCCCGGCCCCGCCGGCATGTCGCCCCCCGCCCGGCGGGGCGGGCGGCCGGCGGTGCGGGGGCCGGCGACACCCCTGGGCTGGCGGCGCTGGAGCGCCGGTCGACGACCCGCCGGCCGACGCCGGCCCGGCCACCGTGGGTAGGTGCACCAAGCACCCATTGCCGACAAACCGGAGACATGGGATGCTTCCCGTGTCCCCCTCCGCCGGGCGACCGGCACGACCGGCCCCGCCCCGCTTCGCCGGGGGGCGGGGCCGGCGTGTCCGGCGAAGGGGCGACGGGCGGGGCGAGGGAGCGGGGAAGGGAGCGAATGGAGGGGGGGGAGGCGGAGGCGGGACCGAGCCCCGGGGACGGCGCCGTCCTGGCGTCGCTGCTGGCCGCCGGCGGCCCGGGCGGCACCGGTCCGGCCGTGTCGGCACCGGCGCTGCGCGCCATCCGCCGGCACCTGGGCATGGAGGTGGCCTTCCTGTCGGAGTTCGTCGACGGCCGGCGGGTGTTCCGGGCCGTCGACGCCCCGGGCGCCGATCCGCCGGTCCGCGTGGGCGAGGGGGACCCGCTGGAGGAGAGCTACTGCCAGCGGGTGGTCGACGGGCGCCTCCCCGAGCTGATCCACGACGCCCGGGCGGTGCCCGCCGCCGCCGAGCTCCCCGCCACCCGCTCGCTGCCCGTGGGCGCCCACCTCAGCGTGCCGGTGCGGCTGGCCGACGGGCGGGTGTACGGGACGTTCTGCTGCTTCAGCACCAGCCCCGACCTGTCCCTCAACGAGCGCGACCTGGCCATGATGCGGGTCTTCGCCGAGCTGACGGCGGCCCAGATCGACGCCGACCGGGCGGCCGGTCGCCGCCGGGCGGAGGCGGCCGCCCGGGTGCGGTCGGCCATGGCGGGCGAGGGGCTGTCGATGGTCTACCAGCCCATCGTCGACATCGACCGCCGCCGGCCGGTCGGCTTCGAGGCGCTGGCCCGGTTCTCGGGGCGGCCGCCGCGGGGCCCCGACGCCTGGTTCGCCGAGGCGGGGGAGGCGGGCCTCGGCGTCGAGCTGGAGCTGGCGGCTGTGGCCCTGGCCCTCCGGGACCGGCCCCGGCTCCCGACTGCCGCCTACCTGGCGCTCAACGTCTCGCCGGCGACCGTGCTCTCCGGCCGCCTCGACGCCCTCCTCGCCGACCGGCGGGCGGACCCCGTCGTCCTGGAGATCACCGAGCACGAGGCCGTGGGGTCCTACGAGCGGCTGGACGGCGCGCTGGCCCGGCTGCGGCGCTCCGGCGTGCGGGTGGCGGTGGACGACGCCGGCGCCGGCTACGCCAGCTTCCGCCACATCCTGCGGGTGCGCCCCGACGTCATCAAGCTCGACATGTCGCTGACCCGGCGCATCGACGAGGACGGGGCCCGCCGGGCCCTGGCGCTGGCCCTCATCCGCTTCGCCGCCGAGACGGGGAGCGACCTGGTGGCCGAGGGCGTCGAGACGCCCGGGGAGCTGCGCACCCTGCGGGAGCTGGGCGCCACCGTCGCCCAGGGGAACCTCCTGGGCCACCCCGCCGACGGGGCCCGGCTCGGCCGGTCGGGCACCACCGGCGGCGGCTGAGCGGCCGCCGGCCGCCGCCGGTCCCGCCGCCGCCGCCGTCGGATCAGGCCACCCAGTTCCGGCGCATGGCCTCGGCCACGGCCGCCGAGCGGTCGCTCACCCCGAGCTTGCGGTAGAGGCGCTGGAGGTGGGTCTTGACCGTCGCCTCCGACACGTACATCTCCCGGGCCACCTGGCGGGACGTGGCCCCGCCGACCAGGAAGCGCAGGATCTGGCTCTCCCGGGGCGAGGGCAGGGCGTCGGAGTCCTCGGCCCGGGCCCGCACGGCGTCCACCAGGCACGCCTGGGCGTCGGCCGAGAACGCGGTCGAGCCACGGGCGACGCGGTCGAGGGCGTCGAGGACGGCGGGGCCGGCCTCCTGCTTGACCAGGAAGCCGCGGGCGCCCAGGCCGACGGCGGCGTGGACGACCTCGGGGTCGACCACCCCCGCCAGGACCACGATCCTCGTCTCCGGACTCGCCTCCCGGAGCTGCTCGAACAGCGCCGGGCCGCGGCGCCCGGCGAGGAACCAGCCGACGAGGGCCACGTCGGGGTGGACCGCCTCGCAGATGCGCACCGCCTGGTCGCCGTCGACGGCCACCCCGCCCAGGCGGAACCGGCCGTCGTCGTCGACCCGCCGGCACAGCCCCTCCACGTACAGCGGGTAATCGTCGGCCACCAGCAGGGTGGTGGCGGCTCCTGGCTCGGTCATGGTCCACCTCGGGTCGGGGCCACGCCCACTGCGTGCGCCGGGATGGTTGTCGGCCGCCGGGGACTAGTCCTTTATGG
>JBKHXC010000025.1:0-6098 GCA_046566225.1 Acidimicrobiia bacterium | reverse complement strand
TCGAGATGCCCGTCCTCCAGCTCTTCCAGGCCCCGACGGTGGGCGAGCTGGCCCCCCTGGTCGACCGGGCCCGGGAGACGGGCGGGTTCGCCGAGGCGGTCGGCCTGGGGCTCGCCCCCGCCCCGGCGGACGAGCCGCCCGCCGGCGCCCCGGGCGCCGAGCCCGCCGGCGAGGCCGGCCCCGGCGCGGCGGCCAAGGCCGGCTACCGGCAGTTCTACGACGACGTCAGCCGCCGCCTGGAGCGCACCGGCGTGGGCGAGGCGTCGTTCTTCCTCAACTACGGCTACCTCAGCCGGGGCGACGGCGCCGACGAGGCCCGCTTCGAGGTCCCCGACGGGGTGTTCAACCCCAGCTCGGTGCGCCTGGCCTTCGAGCTGGTGGGCCCCGTGGACCTGGCCGGCCGGCGGGTGCTGGACGTGGGCTGCGGGCGGGGCGGCACCGTCGCCCTGCTGGCCGAGCGGTTCGGGGCCGAGGCGGTGGGCGTCGACCTTGCGCCCGAGGCGGTGGCGTTCTGCCGCCGGGCCCACCGCCACCCCGGCGTGCGCTTCGAGGTGGGCGACGCCGAGCACCTGCCCTTCGACGACGCCTCCTTCGACGCCGTCACCAACCTCGAGTCCTCCCACACCTACCCCGACGTCCGCGCCTTCCTGGCCGAGGTGCGCCGGGTGCTGCGGCCGGGGGGGTGGTTCCTGCACACCGACCTGCTGCCCGCCGGCCGGTGGGCCGAGGTGCGGGCCCTCCTCGCCCCCCTGGGGCTCAGCGTGGTCGGCGACCGCCACATCACCCCCAACGTCCTGGCCTCCTGCGACGAGGTGGCGACCACCCGCACCGGCGCCTTCGGCGGCGGCAACGCCGTGATCGACAACTTCCTGGCCGTGCCCGGCTCGGCCGTCTACGAGCAGATGGCCTCCGGCGCCTGGGAGTACCGCATCCTTCGCTCCCGCCTGGCCTCGGCCGGCGGGGCGCCGCATGACCCCGATCCCGAGTAAATAGGTCACCGTCTCGGTGACCTATTTACTCGGGAGTGGGGATCGACAGTCACCCGTGCCCACGGCCCGGCGCCGGCCCGCGGTCACTGGCGGTGGGCCCGCACGAACAGGTGCCACCCGAGCCACAGCCACCCGGCCTGGAGAAGGAGGCGGCCGGCCCGGTGCCGGGTCACCGCCCGCACCACGGCCGCCGCCGTGGCGCCCCGGCCGGCCCGCCGGGCGGCGACCTCGAGGGCGGCGGCGGCCGCCACCAGGGCGGCCCAGCCGGCCAGGGTGAGGGTGCGGCTCATCGCCGCGACAGCCCGGCCGCGGCAACCAGCCAGGCGACGAAGGCGGCGGCGCGTGCGGGGCGGGGGTCGAGCAGGGCGTTGGCGAGCGAGCTGATCGTCGGGTGGTCCTCCCGGGGATGCTGGACGTAGGCGGCGACCTGCCAGGCCGCCGCCGCCGCCACCAGGGCGGCCCAGGCGATGGCGGCCTGCCCCGGGACCGGTGGACGGGGGCGCGGGGGGAGGCGGGCGCCCCGGGCCATGGCGGCCACGCCCGCGCCGAGCACGGCCGCCGTGGCCGACGCCGAGAAGGGCGCCAGGCCCACCGCCCACCAGGCGCAAGCGCCCAGGAGGAGCCCGGTCGCCGCCGCCCGCAGGGCGACCCGGCCTCCGGGCCGGCGTCGCCGCGGTGCCCGCCGCCGGCGCGCGCCGGGAGTACCCTCGCCACCGGAGGGGTCATGCTCTACCGGGTCCTCGCCGACGTCGTCGTGGTCGTCCACCTGGCCTTCATCATCTTCGTCGCCACCGGCTCGCTGCTGGCGTGGCGGTGGCCGGCGGTGGCGTGGGCCCACCTGCCGGCGGTGGCGTGGGGGGCGGGGACGGTCGCCATCGGGTGCCCCGGCCCCCTCACGCCGCTTGAGAAGTCGCTGCGGGCGGCGGCGGGCGACGACGGGTACCCCGGCGGCTTCGTCGACCACTACGTCGAGGGCGTGGTGTACCCCGAGGAGTACACCGGGGCCCTCCAGGCGCTGGCCGCCGCCGCCGTCCTCGTCGGCTACGCCGGCCTGCTGCGGCGGCGTGGCGCCCGCCTGGTCGGGCCCTAGCCCGCCGACCGAACGTGCCGCCGGAACGACTCAGATCCGAGTCGTTTCAGCGACAGGTTGGGTGGTACGGGGCCGGCGGCAGGGTCGGCGCGGCTTACCCGGCCTGCCCCGGGGCGGGCAGGCCGCGCACGGCCAGCCGGCCCTCCCGGCCGCGGGCGGTCCGGTGCTTGTCGGTCCGCACCACCGAGCCCGCGTAGGCCGACAGCTCGGGCTGGCGGATCGTCTCCTGCTCCACCAGGTCGGCGGCCAGCGAGTCCAGCAGCTGGCGGTTGGCCACCAGGATGTCGTAGGCCAGGGCGTAGGCCTGCTCGCTGGCCCGGCGCATCTCCCGGTCGATCTCCAGGGCCACCGTCTCGGAGAAGTCGCGGTGGAACATGTCGCCGCCCAGGTACGGGTTCTCGAGCTGGCGGCCCAGGGCCAGGCGGCCGAGCGACTCGCTCATGCCCAGCTCGCACACCATCTGGCGGGCGATGGCGCTGACCTTGCGCAGGTCGGCGCGCGGCCCGCTGGTGGTCTCGCCCAGCACCAGCTCCTCGGCCGCCATGCCGCCCAGGGAGACCGCCATGCGGCCCAGCAGCTCGGTCTTGGTGACCAGGAACCGCTCCTCCTCGGGGACCATCCAGGTCATGCCCAGGGCCTGCCCCCGGGCGACCACCGAGATCTTGCTCACGGGATCGCTGCCCGGCACCGCCCAGGCGACGATGGCGTGGCCCGCCTCGTGGTAGGCGACCGCCCGCTTCTCCTCCGGGGTGAGCAGGCGGGCCCGCTCGTTGCCGGCCAGCACCCGGTCGGCCGCCTCCTCCAGCTCCTGGACGCCGATGGCGGGCAGGTTGCGGCGGGCGGCCAGCAGGGCGGCCTCGTTCATCATGCTGGCCAGGTCGGCGCCGGTGAACCCCGGCGTGCGGGCCGCCACCGCGTCGAGGTCGACGCCCGGCGCCAGGTGCTTCCCCTTGGAGTGCACCCGCAGGATGGCCACCCGCCCGGCCCGGTCGGGCCGGTCGACGACCACCTGACGGTCGAAGCGGCCCCGGCGCAGGAGGGCGGGGTCGAGCACGTCGGGGCGGTTCGTGGCCCCGATGAGCACGACCCCGGAGTACTGGTCGAAGCCGTCCATCTCCACCAGGAGCTGGTTCAGCGTCTGGTCCCGCTCGTCGCTGCCCTCGGCCGTGCCCGCCCCCGAGCGGGCCTTGCCGGCGGCGTCGAGCTCGTCGATGAAGAGGATGGCGGGGGCGCTCTCGCGCACCTGCTTGAAGATGTCCCGCACGCGGGCGGCGCCCACGCCGACGAACATCTCCACGAAGTCGGTGCCCGAGATGGAGAAGAACGGCACGCCCGCCTCGCCGGCGATGGCCCTGGCCAGCAGCGTCTTGCCCGTCCCCGGCGGCCCCACCAGCAGGATGCCCTTGGGCGGTTGGGCGCCGATCTCCCGGAGGCGCTCGGGGTGCATGAGGAAGTCCCGCAGCTCCCGCACCTCGGCCACGGCGTCGTCGTTGCCGGCCACGTCGGCGAACGTGACCGACCGGTCGGTGGCCTTCCTGCGCTGCCTCGACTTGCCGAACCCTCGGCCGCGCAGGCTCAGGTGGGTGAACAGCACCACGCTCACGAACAGCAGGCCGGGCACCACGTAGGAACCGGGGACGAGCAGCTTCTTGACCGACTGGGAGTCGGCCTCGATGGCGATGCCCTGGTCGAGCGCCGTCTGCAGGAACGTGTTGACGATGCCGACGTTGTTCGGCAGCGCCGACCACAGCTGCTCGCCACCCGACCGCAACAGCACCCGGTTGTCGTGGTCCAGGTACACCGCCGAGGTCACCTCGCGCTCGAGCATGCGCTGGCGCAGCTCGGAGAAGCTGATCTCCCGGCCGCTCTCCTCGGGGAGGGTGGCCACCAGCAGCACGACGTAGAGCGCCAGCAGCGTGGGGATGGCCATGGCGACCCAGAAGATCGGACGGCGCCAGAGCGGGTCCACCCCCGGCGATCTCGACAACGTTTCCTCCCGACCCTTGAGCCGATCAATACGGGTCCGTATAGTGCGACCGTCCCCACGATACCGGGGGACGGGCCGGCACGTTTCCCGCGCCGGCCGCAACCCGGGCGGGCGGGCTGCGCCGGCGGGGGACCGAGGCGGGGGGAGAGCATGTCGATAGATGACAAGGGCACGAGGAAGGGGCTCCGCCCGGCGTGGCAGCCCCGGCTCGTCGCCATCGCCGTCGCCTGCTGGCTGATCGGCATCGCCGCCTTCGTCTGGATGCTGGTCCTGGCCACCCGCTGAGCGTGGCCCGCCACCGGGTGGCCGGGCGCGGCACCCTCATCCTCTTGCTGACGTTGAGCCTGCCGGCGGCGTGCGACGGCGCCGGCGACGACGGGGGGCCGGCGGCGGCGCCCCGGCCGGTCCCGGGGCCGGGAGTCCAGATCGGCGTGGAGGACGACGAGGCCCTCATCCGGGCCGCCACCACCCCGGTGCTCGCCGTCAACCCCGACGATCCCGACAACTACGTGGTGGGGTACCGCATCGAGCTGCCCGCCTTCTCCTGCGCCGTCGCCACCAGCTTCGACGCCGGGACGAGCTGGGCGCCGGCCGCCCTGGAGCTGCCCCCCGGCACCGAGCGGTGCTACACCACCTCGCTGGCCTTCGACGGCGACGGGGTGCTCCACCTGCTCTTCGTCACCCTGGCCGGGCCCGGCAACGTGCCGTCGGCCGCCTGGCTCACCCGGTCGACCGACGGGGGCCGCACGTTCGATCCGGCCGTCCAGGTCCTCGACGCCGAGAAGTTCATGGTCCGACTGGTCGTGGACCCCACCGCCTCGCCGGCCCACCTGTACCTCACCTGGGTGGAGGGGAGCGGCGTCGGCTTCCTCCAGATGGCGCCTCCCAGCTCGGTGATGGTGCGGGCCTCGACCGACGGCGGGCGCACCTTCGGCCCCCCGGCGCGGGTGAGCGACGCCGGGCGGGACCGCGTCGGTGCCGCCGTCCCCCTCCTGCTCGGTCCCGACGCCCTCGCCGTCTTCTACGTCGACTACCGCCGCGACGCCTTCGACTTCCAGAACCTGCCCGGGCGCTACGAGGGGACCTTCGAGCTGGTGGCAGCCACGTCGCGAGACGGTGGGGCCACCTTCAGCGAGGCCACCGTCGACGCCGACGTGATGCCGCCCGAGCCCTTCCTGGTGTTCCTCCCCCCCCTGCCGGCCGCCACCCGCGCCCCGGGCGGCGCCGTCCACGTGTCGTGGTCGGACGGGCGCAGTGGGTCCCCGGCCGTGCTGCTGTCGACGTCCGAGGATGACGGAGCGACCTGGAGCCCACCGCGGCGCGTCGACGCCGACGGGGGCGAGGCGTTCGTCCCCCAGGTGGGGACCGCACCGGGCGGGCGCCTCGACGTGGTCTACGCCGAGGTGGGCGACGGCGAGGGCGGCCCCACCCGGATCCGCTTCACGTCGTCGTCCGACGGCGGCCGCACGTTCGGGCCGGCGGCCGCCCTCAACGAGCCGTTCCCCCGCGCCTGGCTGCCCGTCAGCCCCCGGGCCGAGGCGGGCGCCGGCCCCGACCTGGGCAGCGGGCTGGGGCTGGTCTCCACCGACGAGGGCGCTTTCGTGGCCTGGCCCGACACCCGCCGGGGCGGCCTCGACACCCGCCGCACCGACATCGTCGGCGCGCCCGTCGGCATCACCGGCGACGGGGCTCCACGCCGACTGCCGGCGCCCTGAGCCGACCGGCCGCTCCCGGGCGCCGTCGGCCGGACGGGCGGCCGTGCCGGCCGGCGGCGCGTGACGGCCGGCGCCCGGCGGGTGAGCGGTCCGGTGGGCGGAGAGCCATCCCGGACGCCGCCGCCGGCGCCGAGGCTTCGCGCCCCTCGCCCGGCGGTCGACCGGACGGCGCCGGCCCCCACCGGGGCCTGCGCCGACGCCGGTGCCGGCCGGGTGGTCGTGGACCCGCCACGGGGCGGGCGGGGGGAGGTACCGGTCGTCGCAGGCGTGCTCGTGGCCCACCGGGTCCGGGCGGCGCCGGCCGACGCCGAGCCGGC
>JBKHXC010000024.1:0-7254 GCA_046566225.1 Acidimicrobiia bacterium | reverse complement strand
TGGTGGCCCCCCTGTTCGTCCGGGAGGGCGCCACCGAGCCGGTGCCCGTGGCCTCGCTGCCCGGCGTCGTCCAGCACACCCGCGAGTCGCTGGTGAAGGAGGTGCGGGAGCTGGCCGAGCTGGGCGTGCCCGCCGTGGTGCTCTTCGGCGTCCCCGCCGCCAGGGACCCCGAGGGCAGCGGCGCCTGGGACCCCGCCGGGGTGGTCCAGGTGGCCCTGCGCGACCTGCGCCACGAGGTGGGCGACCGGGTGGTGCTGGTCGCCGACCTGTGCCTGGACGAGTACACCGACCACGGCCACTGTGGCGTGCTCGACGCCGCCGGCCAGCCCGACAACGACGCCACCCTGGAGCGCTACGCCCGGGTGGCGGTGGCCCAGGCCGAGGCGGGGGCCGACGTGGTGGCGCCCAGCGGGATGATGGACGGCCAGGTGGCCGCCGTGCGGGCCGCCCTCGACGCCGCCGGCCACCCCGCCACCGCCATCCTCGCCTACGCCGCCAAGTACGCCTCGGCCCTCTACGGGCCGTTCCGCCAGGCGGTGGACGTGGCCATCACCGCCGGCGAGGGCGACCGCCGCGGCTACCAGCAGGACCCCCGCAACGCCCGCGAGGCGCTGGCCGAGGTGGCGGCCGACGTGGCCGAGGGCGCCGACATGGTGATGGTGAAGCCGGCCCTGGCCTACCTCGACGTGATCGCCGCCGTGCGGGCGGCGGTGGACGTCCCCGTCGCCGCCTACTCGGTGAGCGGCGAGTACGCCATGCTCAAGGCCGCCGCCGAGCGGGGCTGGGTGGACGGCGCCGCCGTGGCCCTGGAGACCACCCTGGCCATCAAGCGGGCGGGCGCCGACGTGATCCTCACCTACCTGGCCCGGGAGCTGGCCGAGGCGCTGCATGGCTGAGGGCAACGAGGCCCTCTACAAGCGGGCGTGCGAGGTCATCCCCGGCGGGGTGAGCTCGCCGGTGCGGTCGTTCCGCTCGGTGGGCGGCACCCCGTACTTCGTGGCCCGGGCCGAGGGCGCCCACGTGTGGGACGTGGTGGGCCGCCGCTACCACCACGACGTCCAGTCCTACGGGGCGTCCATCCTGGGCCACGCCCACCCGGCGGTGGTGGAGGCGGTGCGCCGGGCCGCCGGCGAGGGGACCAGCTACGGCGCCCCCACCGAGCGGGAGGTGCTGCTGGCCGAGGCCATCCGGGCCCGGGTGCCGGGCTGCGACCTGGTGCGGCTGGTGAGCAGCGGGACCGAGGCGGCCATGGCCGCCGTGCGGGTGGCCCGGGGCTTCACCGGCCGGGACCGGGTGGTGGCCTTCGCCGGCTGCTACCACGGCCACGGCGACGCCCTGCTGGCGTCGGGGGGCAGCGGCGTGGCCACCCTGGGCCTGCCGGCGTCGGCCGGCGTGCCGGCCGGGGCGGTGGCCGACACCGTGGTGATGCCCTACAACGCGGTGCCCGAGGTCGGCGACGACGTGGCCTGCGTGATCGTGGAGCCGGTCGCCGCCAACATGGGCCTGGTCCCGCCCCGCCCCGGGTTCCTGGAGGGGCTGCGGGCGGCGTGCGACCGGGCCGGCGCCCTGCTGGTCTTCGACGAGGTCATCACCGGCTTCCGCCTGGGGCCGGGCGGGGCCCAGGAGCGCCTGGGCGTGCGCCCCGACCTGTCGGTGTTCGGCAAGGTGATCGGCGGGGGGCTCCCCCTGGCCGCCTTCGGCGGGCGCCGGGAGGTGATGGAGGTGCTGGCCCCGCTGGGGCCGGTGTACCAGGCGGGGACCCTGTCGGGGAACCCGCTGGCCACCGCCGCCGGCCTGGCCGTGCTCGACCTGCTCGACGCCGCCGCCTACGCCATGCTGGCCGGGCGGGCCGCCGAGCTGGGCCGGGGGCTGGCCGGCGCCATCGCCGAGGCCGGCCTGCCCGTGCAGGTGCCGGTGGTCGGCCCCCTGGTGGGCCTGTTCTTCGCCGACGCCCCGGTGACCGACTACGACGGGGCCCGGGCCGCCGGCGCCAACGGCCTCTACGCCCGCTTCTTCCGGGCCCTGCTCGACCGGGGGGTGGCCCTGGCCCCCGGTCCCTACGAGGTGATGTTCCCCAGCCTGGCCCACACCCAGGCCGACCTGGAGCGCACCGTCGACCAGGCCCGGGCGGCGGTCGCCGGCCTCCCCGCCGGCCCCTGACCCGCCCCCGGGCGGATCGTGCGGCAACAAGTGGCGCCATGCGCCCTTCCCTGCCGCCCGAACGGGCGGCGCGGGGGTCCTACGGCTCGGGGCTGCCGGGGAGGCCCTCGTTGAAGGCGCGGTAGGTCTCGTAGATGTCCTTGCAGGTGGCGCAGAGCGGCAGCCTCGTCGGGTCCCGCTGGGGCACGAAGACCACCCCGCACAGGGCCTCCAGGGGCGTGCCGTAGACCCGGGCCTCGAGGACCTTGGCCGCCGCGTCGCCGCCGTCGGCCTTGACGATGTGGGCGGCCTCCGGCTCGCCGGTGCGGGGCTCCTCGTCGGGCCGGGTCTCCAGGACCTCGGCCACGCCGGGCTGCAGGGGTGCGACCACGGCCGTCGATCCTACCGGTGCCCTCAGGGACCGGGGCGCAGCCCCCGGCCGTGGGTCTCGAGGAGGTGGGAGACCAGCGCCTCCAGGGGCACCAGCGGGTAGTGGGGCAGCGAGATGGCGAGCGAGGTGATGCCGTGCACCACCGTCCACAGCCCGGTGGCCACCAGCAGCGGGTCGTGGCGGGCGATGGCCCCGGCGTCCATGGCCCGCACCACGTTGTCCATGAGGGCGTTGAACCCGCAGGCGTCCAGCAGCTCGGCGTCGGGGGGCTCCTCGGCCACGTCGGGCTTGGACATGAACAGGACGCGGTACTGCTCGGGGTGCTCCCGGCCGAAGCGGACGTAGGCCTGGCCCCGGCGGGCCAGCTCCTCGAGCGGGTCGCCGGCCCCGTCGACGGCGGCCTCTATGAACCGGTCCAGCTGGCGGAAGTGGCCCAGGCAGACGGCGTTGATGAGCGTCGACTTGTCGGCGAAGTGCAGGTAGATCGACGGCGGGGTGACGCCCACCGCGTCGGCCACCGCCCGGATCGACACCGCCTCGCGGTCGCCGGTGCGGACCAGCAGCTCGGAGGTGGCGTCGAGGATCTCGTCGCGGAGCCGATCCCCCTCTCCCCGCCGGGCCCGGGGCCGGCGCAGCGGCGCGGTCACGCCCGGCCCCCCTCCGCCCGGGCGACGGCCCGTCCGGCGCCGCAGGCCCACCTGCTCACCACCATGTCGCCCTTCCACGCGCGAAGATCACGTCAAGTTGACCCTTCGGCCGGCCGACTGTCAACACGGCGGCCGGGGTGGGCGCCGGCTCAGGCGGCGGGGGAACGGGGCCGGGTGGCGGGCGCCAGGCGGGCGATGGCGGCCACCGCCTTGTAGGCCGCCTCGGCCGGTCCCAGCTCGTCGGGCCGGAGCAGGTTGGCCATGATGCGCAGGACCCACTCCATGAGCGGGCGGGACCGCATCCCGGTGCTGACCAGGGCCCGCATGGCGGCCGGGTGGCCGATGATGCGCACGAAGGCGGCGGCCACCTTGTAGTACAGCTCGTACTCCTCGCGCACCCGCCGCCGGTAGTCCTCCAGGGCCCGGGGGTCGCCGGTGGCCAGCGCCCGGCCCACCGCCTCGGCGGCCATGCGCCCCGTCTCGTAGGCGTAGCAGATGCCCTCGCCGTTGAACGGGTTCACGGCCCCGCTGGCGTCGCCGATCACCAGGTGGCGGGGGCCGATGGTGGGCGACAGGGAGAACGCCATGGGCAGCTTGCCGCCGGTGGGCGGCCCGCACGACGCCTCGGGGCCGATGCCCCACGACGCCGGGGCGTGGGCGGCGAAGGAGTCCATGAGGTGGCTGGTGTTCACCGACTTCCACCGCTTCGACGTGGAGAGCAGCCCCACGCCCACGTTGATGCGCCCGTCGCCCACCGGGAAGATCCACCCGTAGCCGGGCAGCACGGTGCCCGAGCGGTCGCGGATGTCGAGGTGGCTCTCGATCCACGGCTCGTCGTGGCGGGGGGACTCGTAGTAGCCGCGGATGGCCAGCCCCATGGGCAGCGAGCGGTCGCGGCGGGTCCCCAGGGCGCGGCCGAAGCGGGAGTTGGCGCCGTCGGCCACCACCACGTAGCCGGCCGCCACCTCCTCGGTGCGCGACCCGGTGCCGTCCCTGCGCCTCACCACCGCTCCCCGCACCGCCGCTCCGTCGAGCACGGGCGAGACCGCCTCCGACTCCTGCCACACGACGGCGCCCGCCTTCTCGGCCCGCTCGGCCACCAGGTGGTCGAGGTCCTTGCGGGTGACGACGTAGCCGTGGCTCGGGAAGCCGGGGTGGTCGGGCCAGCGCAGCTCCAGGGTGCGGCCGAAGGCGACGGAGCGCAGCCCGTCGAAGCGGTGGTGGCCGGCCAGCGCCCCGGCCAGGCCCATGTCGTCGAGCTGCTTGACCGAGCGGGGCGTGAGCCCGTCGCCGCAGGTCTTCTCCCGGGGGTAGCGCTTCTTCTCCACGACCAGCACGTCGTGGCCGGCCTCGGCCAGCCAGTAGGCGCACGAGGCGCCCGCCGGGCCGCCGCCCACGACCAGCACGTCGTGGCGGCCCGTCACCGGCCAGAGCCCCGGGTCACCAGCGTCGGCCGCGTACTCGGTCGACCGGAGTGGGCGGATCGGACGAACCAGGTCGACGCACTAGAGCTCCTCGCGCTCGTAGAGGACGACGGCCTCGATCTCCTCGTCGGACAGGCTGGGGAAGCCGGGCATGCCGCCGGTGGCGATCCGCTCGCCGCCCTCCCGCTCGGGGTCGCCGTAGGGCTGGCCCCGGAAGGGCCCCGACCCGGTCCGGATCCACTCGGCGTGGTCGGCCTCCTCGGGGAAGGTCTTCGCCGCCTCGCCCCCGGCCAGCGCCGGGCCCACGCCGCCCTCCCCGGCCGCGCCGTGGCACGCACCGCACGCCTGGGCCCGGTACACCTCGGCGCCCAGCTCGGCACCGGTGAGGGCCTCCTCGTGGCCCCTCTCCCCGAAGGCGCCCACGTAGAGGACCCCCCAGAAGGGCAGCACGGCCAGCACGGGCACCACCCACACCGGCAGGCGGGCCCGCTTGGCCTCGGGTCGCAGGTAGGTGGGGACGGGCGTCTCCTCCACCGGGGCGGGCGCCGGGGCCGGGGCCGGCGCCGGGGCGGCGGGGGCGGGCGCCCCGGCCGGCGCGGCGGGCGCCGGGGAGGCGGCGGCCGAGGCCTCGGCGGGCGCCTCGGCGTCGGCGCCTCCGGCCAGGCCGAGCGCCTTCCGCCGCTCGCGCGAGCGGGCCAAGAGGTGCTCGGGGACTTCGGTCACGCAGGACCCTCCGACGGGCGAGGGGCCGACCGCCCGACTGTACGCGCCGGCGCCGGCGGAGCACCAAGCGGGCGGGGGGCGGTGCGGGCGACGATGTGAAGAACCGAAAGGGGTCGTGCTAGAACCGGATCACGGTCGACCGCGTGGGGCAGGCCCCCTCGGGGTAGGATTGTGATCGATTTCACGAGCAGCCGCCGTCGGGAGAGTGGATGGTCGCCTTTCTGGCATCAGTGATCATCACCGGCATCCAGGTCGCCATCATCGTGATGGTGGGCAAGCGGCGCGCCCCGGGCACCCCGATGACCTGGGGCGAGGGGTTCGTGGCCGCCACCTTCATGTTCCTGCTCATGCTCATGATCTACGGGATCGTGCCCAACCAGTGGCTGCTGTGGGCCGACAACGAGCTGGGGTGGCGCAGCGACCGCATCGGCGTGCCCTCGCCGTTCGGCGACCTGTGGCCCGAGGGGCTCACCTTCTTCGGCCGGGGCCGGCTGGAGATCACCGCCCAGGTGGTGCGCGACCTCGTCGCCACCGCCATCTACGTCGTGGGCTTCGTCGGGCAGATCGTAGGCTGGTTGTGGTGGCAGAAGCGGGGCAAGAAGACCGCGCCGCCCCCGGCGATCGAGACGTCGGCGTTCGGCCGGCCGCTCGTACGGAAGGTCTGAGGAGGCGACATGGCCAAGACGGAGGCGAACCCCCCCATGCCGGCGTTCCCCGGTGAGTACGTGCTCACCGAGGTGGCTCCCGCCGAGCTGGCGAAGTCGGTGAAGCCCAAGCAGTTCCTCCACATCGACCAGTCCGAGTGCATCATGTGCGAGGGCTGCGTGGACATCTGCCCGTGGAAGTGCATCCACATGCTCTCCACCGAGGCGATCGCCGAGGCGCCCAACACCACCCAGCCCGGCCTCGACCCCGACGACCACGTGGTGTTCGTCGTCGACGAGGACGTGTGCACCCGCTGCGGGCTGTGCGTGGACCGCTGCCCCACCGGCGTGATCATCATGGGCAAGACGGGGGTCGCGCCCCGGGAGGGCGACCCCCACCAGCGGGACGCCAAGTACGGCTATTCCTACGGCATGCGGTTCTAGAAGGGGAGACGGGTGGCGAAGCGCATCGCCTCGAAGGGCGAGTTCTCCAGGAAGCTCGCCGAGCGGATGGAGAAGGTCCAGGGGTCGCAGTTCTGGTCCTCGGTGTTCCGGCCCGGGTCGATCTTCCGCAAGGGCTACACCGACAGCCCCCGGAACCGGTCGTACGTGGTCATGAACTCGGTGCTGTACCACCTCCACCCGGTGAAGGTGAAGCGCCACGCCGTCAAGGTCAGCTACACCCTCTGCCTGGGCGGGCTGTCGTTCTTCCTGTTCATCATCCTCACCGTCACCGGCATCTTCCTGATGTTCTTCTACCGGCCGACCGCGGCCCAGGCCTGGAACGACATCGCCACCCTGCACACCTCGGTGGCGTTCGGGCTGCTCGTGCGCAACATGCACCGATGGGCCGCCCACCTCATGGTGCTGTCGGTGTTCCTGCACATGGCCCGCGTCTTCTACCACGGCGCCTACAAGCCGCCCCGGGAGTTCAACTGGGTCATCGGGGTGATCCTGCTCACCCTGACCCTGCTGCTGTCCTTCACCGGCTACCTGCTGCCCTGGGACCAGCTGGCCCTGTGGGCCGTCACCGTGGGCACGAACATGATGGGCTACACGCCGGTGTTCGGGAACCAGGTCCGCTTCGTGCTGCTCGGCGGCGTCGAGATCGGCACCGACACCCTCCTGCGGTGGTACGTGCTGCACGTGCTCATGCTGCCGTTCGTCATCGTCATCTTCATGGCGGTCCACTTCTGGCGGATCCGCAAGGACGGCGGCATCTCCGGTCCGCTGTAAGGCAGGGAGCACCACATGTCCGAGAGCGTTGAGATCGACCAGGCGGTCTA
>JBKHXC010000023.1:0-2393 GCA_046566225.1 Acidimicrobiia bacterium | reverse complement strand
TCGGCTCGCACATGTTCTTCCGCCTGTGGCTGGCCCAGGTGGTGTCGTCGCTCGGGGACTGGATCGGCTTCGTCGCCGTCACCGCCATCGCCGCCCGCATCGGCGGCTCGTCGCCGGAGACGGCGGTCGCCATCGTGCTCTCGGCCCGGCTGGTCCCCGGCTTCTTCCTGGCCCCGGCGGCCGGTGTGTTCGTCGACCGCTGGGACCGCAAGAAGGTGATGGTGTCGTGCGACATCGGCCGGGGGCTCGTGCTCGCCAGCCTGCCGTTCGTGGACACGATCCCGGGCCTGTTCGTCGCCTCCCTGCTGCTCGAGATCTTCACCCTGATGTGGTCGCCGGCCAAGGAGGCCTCGGTGCCCAACCTGGTCCGGCCCGAGTTCCTGGCCAACGCCAACTCGCTGTCCCTGGTCGCGGCCTACGGCACCTTCCCCATCGGCTCGGTGCTCTTCGCCTTCCTGGCCACGGTGGCCGCCTGGCTGTCCCGGATCGACGCCCTCGAGGTGCTCGAGGTCGACCGGGAGTTCGTGGCCATCTACTTCGACGTCTTCACGTTCTTCCTGTCGGCGCTGATGATCTCCACCCTGGCCCTGCCCCGCAGCGACCGCCGGGCGGCCGGGACGAACGGGCGGCGGGTCGACTTCCGCCAGACGTTCCGGGAGCTGGCCGAGGGCGGGCGGTTCATCCGCCAGAGCCCCGTCGTGCGCCCCGTCATCCTCGGGATCGGGACGGGCATGATCGGCGGGGGCATGGTCGTCCCGCTGGGGCCGGTGGCGTCGGACCAGATCTACGGCGCCGGGTCGACCGGCTTCGGGCTCCTGCTCGCCGCCCTGGGCTTCGGCGTGGCGGGCGGGATCGTCGGGCTGAGTGTCCTCCAGCGGCGGGTGCCGCACGAGAAGATCTTCGTGCTCTCCGTGCTCGGCGCCGGCGCCTCGCTCATCGCCGCCGCCTCCATGTCGACCATGACGCTCGCCATCGTGTTCGCGGCGGGGCTCGGCCTGTGCGCCGGCTCGGTGTACATCCTCGGCTTCACCATCCTCCAGACCAACGTGGAGGACGAGCTGCGGGGCCGGATCTTCGCCCTCCTCTACACGCTCGTGCGCTTCTGCCTCCTGGTCGCCTTCACGCTGGCACCCGTGGTGTCCCGGCTGCTCGACGACCTGTCGGCCAGCGTCGTGGACCGGTCGGTCTCGATCGGGGGGCTGTCGGTCGCCCTCCCCGGCGTGCGCATCACGCTGTGGCTGGGCGGGCTGATCATCCTGGCCGCCGGCCTCATCGCCGGGCGGGGCCTGTTCGCGGGTGGCGCCGCCCGCCACTCCCGGCGGTGAGCCGGCTCATCGCCTTCGAGGGCAGCGAGGCGTGCGGGAAGTCGACGCAGGCGGCGATCCTGGCCGCACGTCTCGGCGCCGTGCTCACCCGGGAGCCGGGCGGCACGGCGGTGGGGGAGCGGGTGCGGGCGGTGCTCCTGGACCCGGCGGTCACCGGGCTCGACGCCCGGGCCGAGGCGCTGCTCATGGCCGCCGCCCGGGCGCAGCACGTGGCCGAGGTGGTGGCGCCGGCGCTGGCCGCCGGGCGGGACGTCGTCACCGACCGGTACGCCCACTCGTCGCTCGCCTACCAGGGCTACGGGCGGGGCCTGCCGCTCGACGAGGTGCGCCGGCTGTCCGACTGGGCCACCGGCGGGCGGTGGCCCGACGTGGTCGTGCTGCTCGCCCTGCCGTCCGCCGAGGCCGAGGCCCGGCGGGGGCGGCCCGACCGGTTCGAGGCGGAGAGCGGCGAGTTCCACCGCCGCGTCGAGGCCGGCTTCCGCTCGCTGGCGGCGGCCGAGCCGGACCGGTGGCGGGTGGTGGACGGGCGCGGGACGGTCGAGGAGGTCGCCGCCCGGGTGTGGGACGCCGTGTGCGGCGCGGCGGCGGGAGCGGGTCGGGGCTGAGGCCGGCTCCGGCGGGTTCCGGCGGGCTCTGGCGGCAAGATAGGGCGCTACGCGCCCCTTCTTGCCGCCAGAGGGTGTGGCGATGTCGGCCGCGTCACGAGTCGACGGTCGTCGGCCGGGCCGGCCGGCGCGGCCGGGCCACGCTCGGGTAGACACTCGGGCCATGGGTGACGGGCTGTACGCCGGGGTGCTCGGGCAGGAGCGGGCGGTGGACCAGCTGCGGCGGGCCGCCGCGTCGCCGGTCCACGCCTACCTCCTCGTCGGCCCGCCGGGGACGGGCAAGCGCACCGCCGCCCGCTCCTTCGCCGCCTCGCTGCTGTGCCCCGACGGGGGGTGCGGGACGTGCGACGGGTGCACCCGGGTGCTGACCGGTGTCCATCCCGACGTGATCGTGCACGAGCGCATCGGCGCCTACATCACCGTGGGCGACGCCCGGGAGACCGGCCGCCTGGCCGCCCTGAGC
>JBKHXC010000022.1:0-4382 GCA_046566225.1 Acidimicrobiia bacterium | reverse complement strand
GGGCGGCCCGGCGGAGCACGGTCCACCTCGACCGAACGGAGTGAGCGAAGCCGACGAGTGGCCGTCGAAGCCCTAACCCTCGGCCGCCCGGGAGGGCTCGGCGGCCACCTCGGCGGGCGGCGCCGGCGGCGTGCCGTCGGGGCGGGCGCCGTCGACGCCTGCCGGCCCGGCCCGCGCCTCGCCTTCCGCTGCCGCCCCCGCGGCGGGGTGTGGTCGCAGGCGCCCGCCCGGCCGGGGCACCGCCCGGCGGCGCCGGGCGGCCTGGGCCCCGGTGACGGCCCGCCCCAGCACGTACCCGGCGCCCAGGGTGGCGGCCCCGCCGGCGGCGTCCAGCCAGTAGTGGTTGGCGGTGACCACGATGGCGAAGAGGGTGGCCAGCGGGTAGGCGACCACCAGGGCCCGGGCCGCCGGCCGGCGGGCGGCGGGGAGCAGGACGAGCGCGCACCACGCCGACCAGGCGAAGTGCAGGCTGGGCATGGCCGCGTACTGGTTGGAGATCCGGGCCACGGCCCCCGACTCGAACGACCACAGCCCCCCGACCTCCTCCAGGGTGTCGACGAAGCCGTAGCCGGCGGCGAGCAGGCGGGGCGGCATGAGCGGGTACAGGGCGTAGCCGATCAGCGCCAGCCCCGTCGTGCACGCCAGGGTGTTGCGCCAGAGCGGGTAGCGGTGGGCCATGCGGCGGAACAGGTACACGAGGGCACCGACGGTCACCACGAAGTGGGCGGTGCCGTAGAAGATGTTCCAGAACCGGACGAACCACGTCCAGTCGAGGAAGCGGTCCTGGAGCGCCTCCTCCCAGAAGGCGCCCATCCGGCGCTCCAGCTCGATCACCTGGAGGGCGTTGCGCCGGGCCTCGGCCACCGCGTCGGTGGCGATCCCCCGGTTCCTGACCAGGGTGTAGACCGAGTAGAAGGCGAGGACGTAGAGCACCTCGCGCCACCACCGGAGGCGCCCGGTGGTGGCCGGGGGGGGCGCCGGCACGGCGGTCACGCCACGGCGCGGGCCCGGCTGCCGAGGGCGAAGGCGGGAGCGCCCAGGAGGCTCACGCCCAGGTTGAGGAGGTACACCAGCAGCCCCAGGGCGAAGGCGTCGGCCCGGGCCACGCCCAGGGGGGCGAGGAAGAACACCAGGGCCGCCTCCCGGGTGCCGAGCCCGCTCACGGTGAGGGGCAGGACCTGGACGATGGCGACGATCGGGAAGAACGCCAGGATGGCCGTCCACCCCACGGCCAGCCCCAGCGCCTTGGCGGCCAGGAACACGGCCAGCATCACCGCCAGCTGGTAGGCGAACCCGGCGGTGAGGATCTCGAAGGCCAGCCCGGGCCGGGACCGCACCCGGTCGAGGCCGGCGTGGACGGCGCCCAGGAACCGCCGCCAGCCGTCGCCGCCGGCCCGCCCGCCCAGGCGGGGGCTGGCGGCCAGCACCAGCACGGCGGCGAGCGCCACCAGCGTGACCACCGCCACCGACAGGGCGGTGCCGGCCGGGCGCGGGGCCCGTTGCTCGAGGCCCGGGTTCAGGACCAGGGCCACCAGGGTGAGCACCGGCAGGACGAGCCAGCCGGTGAGGCGCTCGAGCACGACCGAGGCGGCGGCCCGGGGCGCCTCGCCGCTGGCGGCGGCCAGGCGGGTGACCCGCAGGGCGTCGCCGCCGATGGTGGTGGGCAGGAAGTTGCCGACGAACATGCCGGCCAGGTTGTGGCGGACCAGGGTGGCGGTGCGCGCCGGCAGCCCCAGGGCGGTGGCGACCCGCTGCCAGCGCAGCGCCGACAGCACGACGCCGGCGAAGGTGGCCGCCGCCGCCGCCGCCAGCCACAGCAGGGTGGTCGTCCGCCACGGCGGCACGCGCAGCCTCGACAGGTGGACGTGCCCGGACAGCCAGGCGAGCATGGCGACCGTCGCCAACAGCCGGAGCGCCGGCCGCCACCACGTTGTCGGGCCCACTTCGCTCCCCCTGGTCGACGCCACCTAGGTTAACGCCGGATGGGGAGGATGGCGGCCGTGTTCCGGGGCGTGGCGCTGGTGGCGGCGGTGGCCCTGGCCGGCGCCGGCCAGGGGTGCGGCTCGGAGCGGACGGGCGGGCCCCGGGGGGCGCCCCAGGAGGTGGTCGACGCCGCCCCCGACCGCACCGTGGGGGCCGGCCGGGCCCGCTTCGAGGCGGGCGCCCCCGACGCCCGGCGCACCGGCGAGATCGACTTCGGGGCGCCCACCGTCGCCTCCGGCGACGAGGCAACGCCCTACCCCGAGCTGAACGACCCCCGGTCGGTGGTCGACCTGGTGCGGGGGGCGATCGCCGCCGAGTCCTACGGCGGGGCGGCGGTGCGGGGGGCGTCGACGTTCCGCTACGAGGCGGTCGTCAACGTGGAGCGGGCGGTGGCCGAGACGCCCGCCGACAGGCGGCCGGCGATGGAGCGCTTCGCCCGCGACCTGGGGTCGCCGGCGTTCTACGTGGACCTGTGGATCGACGAGGAGGGCCGCCTGCGGCGGGTCCAGATCCCCCTGGAGCGGACGACGGAGCGCCCCGAGGCCCGGTCGCGGGAGCTGCCCCGGTTCCTCACCGTGGACTTCTTCGACTTCGCCGGGCCGGCCGGGTAGCGCTCCGGCCACGACCCGACTCGAACGAACGAGGTCGAAGCAGGAGGGGAGGCGCCCGGCGGTACGCTCGGTGCGTGCTCGATCCCTCGCTGCTCCAGCGCGCCCTGGCCACCGCCCTCCGCACCGGCGGCGACTTCGCCGAGGTGTTCGTGGAGGACCGGCGGACCTCGTCGGCCCGCCTCGACGACCGGCGGGTCGAGGAGCTGACCTCGGGCCGCGACCGGGGCGCCGGCATCCGGGTGGTGGTCGGCGACACCACCGGGTTCGCCCACACCAGCGACCTGAGCGACCACGGGCTGGATCGGGCCGCCGAGGCGGCGGCGGCCGCCGCCCGGGGCGGCGGGGGCGGGGTCCGCACCGTGGCCCTGTCGGCGGTGGAGGCGCCCTCGCCGTACCGGGCCCGCGTGGCCCCCGAGGACGTCCCCAAGGAGCGTAAGGTGGAGCTGCTGCTGCGGGCCGACGACGCCGCCCGCACCGGCCCGGGGGCGGGCGCCGTGGTGCAGGTGGGGGCCGGCTACGCCGACTCCCGGCGCCGCATCCAGGTGGCCAACTCCGACGGGCTGCTGGCCTCCGACGACGTGGTGCGCACCCGCTTCGGCGTGACGGCCGTCGCCCGGGGCGACACCGGCATGCAGACCGGCTACGAGGGCGTCGCCCGCACCATGGGCTTCGAGGTCTTCGACGACCTCGACGTGGAGGAGGTGGCGGCCAGGGCGAGGGCGCGGGCGCTGGCCAAGCTGGCGGCCCGCCCCGCCCCCAGCGGCGTCGTCCCGGTGGTCATCGCCGCCGGCCGGGGGGCGGTGCTGTTCCACGAGGCGTGCGGCCACGGCCTGGAGGCCGACCACATCGAGAAGCAGTCGTCGGTGTACCACGGCCGGGTGGGGGAGGTGGTGGCGAGCCCCCACGTCACCCTGGTCGACGACGGCACCATGGGCCGGCAGTGGGGGGCCTTCGCGGTGGACGACGAGGGGCGGCCGGCGCAGCGCAACGTCCTCATCGACGGCGGCGTGCTCACCGAGTACATGTGGGACGTCCTGCGGGCCCGCAAGGCGGGCCACGCCCCGTCGGGCAACGGCCGGCGCCAGAGCTACCAGGACCTGCCCATGGTGCGGATGACCAACACCTACCTGCTGGGCGGCGCCGAGGACCCCGACGAGCTGGTGCGCCAGACGCCCCGCGGGGTGTACGTGGCCCAGATGGGCGGCGGCCAGGTCAACACGGCCACCGGCGACTTCGTGTTCGGCATGACCGAGGCGTACCTCATCGAGGACGGCGAGGTCACCGTGCCCCTGCGGGACGCCAACCTCATCGGCAACGGGCCCGAGGTGCTGCGCAACATCGACGCCGTGGCCGGGGACTTCGCCATGGCCGGCGGGGGCGGGATGTGCGGCAAGAACGGGCAGTCGGTCCCGGTGGGGATGGGCCAGCCCACCCTGCGGGTCAGCGGCATCACCGTCGGCGGCACCGCCGGGTGACCACGCCGCTCCTCGAGATCGCCACCCGGGTGGCGGGCTGGGCCCGCCACGGCGAGGAGGTGGAGGCCTACGTGGGCCGCAGCTCGGACACGCGCGTCGTCGTCTACGGGGGCGACGTCGAGTCGCTGTCGTCGGCCACCGCCGAGGGCGTGGGCATCCGGGTGGTGGCCGGGCGCCGGCAGGGCTTCGCCTACGCCGGGTCGCTGGAGCCGGCGGTGGTCGAGGAGACCCTGGCCGAGGCCCGGGACAACGCCGCCTTCGGCACGCCCGACGAGCACCTGGGCCTGGCCGTCCCCGACGGCGTGGCCGCCGC
>JBKHXC010000021.1:0-7647 GCA_046566225.1 Acidimicrobiia bacterium | reverse complement strand
GGCCGGCGAGGAGGTCCAGCTCACGACCATCGAGTTCCGCCTCCTCGCCGAGCTGGTCCGCAACGCCGGCCGGGTGCTCACCCGGGAGGTGCTCCTGGAGCGGGTGTGGGGCTACGACTACCTGGGCGACTCCCGGCTGGTCGACATGGCGGTGAAGCGGCTGCGGGGGAAGCTGGGCCCCGCCCCCGGCCCCGGGGACTACGTCGCAACCGTGCGGGGCGTGGGGTACCGGTTCGAGCGTGGGTGACGGGCGCCCGCACCGGTTCCGGCGCCGGCTCACGGCGGCGTTCCTCATCGTGGCGGCGGTGAGCGGGGGCGTGGTCGCCGTCCTCACCTTCGTGCTGGCCCGCGAGTCCCGGTGGCGGAACTTCCGCAACACCAGCGTGCGCGAGGCGGGCATCGCCCTGGCCTTCGCCCCCAGCGAGCTCGACGACGAGAGCTTCACCCGGCTCCGGCTCGTCTACGAGCAGCGCAGCGAGGCGGACATGATCGCCGTGCAGGGGGGGCGGGCGTTCTCCTCGTCGCCGAGCCGGGACCTGTCGGACGTCCCGGCGACGCTGGCCTCGGCCGAGCTGGGCGACGAGCCCGTCCTGGTGGAGGGCGTGGTCGACGGCCGCGCCACCCTGACCCTGGCCAGCGCCGGGCCCCGCTCGTCGCGCTACTACTTCTTCTTCTCGCTGGAGCAGCTCCACGAGAGCCTCGACGAGCTGGGCCGGGTGGCGGCGGCGGGATGGGCGGTCACCGTGCTGCTGGCCGGCGCCGTGGGCCAGGTCGTGGCCCGCCAGACGCTGCGCCCGGTGGGCGCGGCGGCGGCGGCGGCCGAGTCGATCGCCGACGGCGACCTCGACACCCGGCTGCCGGCCGCCTCCCAGGACGAGTTCGGCGCCCTGGCGGCGTCGTTCAACCACATGGCCGACGAGCTCCAGGAGCTCATCGACAAGCTGCACCAGTCGGCCCTGCGCGAGCGGCGCTTCACCGCCGACGTGGCCCACGAGCTGCGCACGCCCCTGACCGGGATGTCGGCGTCGGCCTCCGTGCTCGGCGAACAGCTCGACGACCTCCCGCCCCCGCTGCGCCGGCCCGCCGCCGTGCTGGTGGCCGACGTCCACCGCCTCCGCGAGCTCGTCCTGGAGCTGCTGGAGCTGTCGCGGCTCGACCGCGGCACCGAGCCGCTGTCGCTCGAGCCCCTGCGGGTGGCCGACGCCGTGGTCGCCGTGGTGGAGTCGGCCGACCTCCGGCGCCGGGCGAGGATCGGCATCGACGTGGACGCCGAGGTGCGCGTGCTGGCCGAGCCCCAGCGCCTCCGCCGGATCCTCGCCAACCTCATCGACAACGCCGTGGTGCACGGAGGCGGCACCGTGCGGGTGACCGCCGACGTCGCCGGCGAGGACGTGTTCGTCCACGTGGCCGACGAGGGCCCGGGCATCTCACCGGGCGACGAGGAGCGGGTCTTCGACCGCTTCTTCAAGTCGGACGCCTCCCGAGCCGCCACCGGCTCGGGCCTGGGGCTCTCCATCGCCCGCCAGCACGCGGCGGCCCAGGGAGGCGAGCTGTTCGCCGCCCCCGCCGGCGAGCGGGGCGCCCGCTTCACCCTGCGCCTGCCGGCGGCCCCCGCCGAGCCGCCGGCCCCCGCCGAGCCGCCGGCGACCGCCCCCCCGCCCCTGCCCCACCGTGACGCGACGACCGCCGGATGAGGGGCCGGTGACGGGCCGGGCGCTGGTCGTGTGCGCCCACCGCACGACCCGCGACGACCTGGTGCGGGTGGTGGGCTCCGCCGGGCTGGCCCCCCTGGCGGCCGCCGACGGGGAGAGCGCGCTGTACCTGTCGACCGAGCACCTGGTGGACGCCGTGGTCATCGCCCTGGACCTTCCCGGGATCGGGGCGCTGGAGGTGTGCCGCGAGCTCCGGCGGCGGGGGCGGACGGCCATCGTGGTGGTGTCCGCCGGCGGCGAGCGGCGGCGCCTCGCCGCCCTGGAGGCGGGCGCCGACGACCACGTCGACCTGCCCTACCACCGCGCCGAGCTCACGGCCCGGCTGCGGGCGCTGGTGCGGCGCACCGCCGGCCCCCTGGCGGTGGAGCGCACCCTCCGGGTGGGGTCGGCGGTGGTCCACGTGAGCGGCGGCGCCGGCGCCATCGGCCACCCCGACCGGGACCTGGCCGCCGAGGACGCCACCGTGCTGGGCGCCCTGGCCGAGCGACCGGGCTGCGTCGTGCCGCGCGCCGCCCTGCGCGAGCGCCTGGCGGCCCGGCACGGCCGGGAGGCGGCCGACCACCTCGACGAGTGCGTGGCCCGTCTGGCCGGCGAGCTCGACGCCGCCGGGGCGCCCGCCGTGCAGGTCGTCGAGGGCGTCGGCTTCGTGCTCCGCCCGTGAGCCGGCCCCGCCGGTTCGGGCTGCGGGGCCGGGTCGCCACCGGCTTCGCGGCCACCGGCCTGCTGGTGGCGCTGGCGGTGGCGCTGACCAGCTACGTGCTCGCCCGCCGCTACCTGCTCGACCAGCGGGAGGACGCGGCCACGGCCCAGGCCTACGTCCATGCCCGGCTCGTGCGCAGCGCCCTGCGGGCCGGCGACGCCGACGTGGTCGCCCTCATGGCCGGCATCGACGGCGGCAACGCCTCCGACGCCGCCCTGCGCTACCGGGGGCAGTGGTACGCCACCGTCATCGGCGGGGCCGACGCCGTGCCCCGCGACCTGGTGCGGGTGGTGGGCGAGGGCCACGCCGGCGTCCAGCGCGTCGCCGGGTCGGGCGGCCGGCCCCACCTGGCCGTGGGGGTGCCCGTGCGGGCCGTGGACGCCGAGTGGTACGAGCTGTTCCCCCTCGACGACGTGGACCACACCCTCTCGCTGCTGGCCCGGTCCTCGACGGTGGCCGCGGTGGGCGCGGCCCTGCTCGCCGGCGGCGTGGGCTGGGCGGCGGCCGGGCGGGTGGTGCGGCCGCTGGCCCCCTTCGGCGAGGCGGCGGCGCGCGTCGCCGGCGGTGACCTCGCCACCCGCCTGCCGGTGCCTCCCGACCCCGACCTGCGCCCCCTGGTGGTGGCGTTCAACGACATGGCCGCCGCCCTCGAGGCGCGCGTCGAGCGGGAGATCCGGTTCACGGCCGACGTGACCCACGAGCTGCGCTCGCCCCTGGCCGCCATCCGGGCCTCGGTCGACGTCCTCCAGCGGCGGCGCGCCACCCTCACGCCCGACGCCGCCGCCGTGCTCGACGTGCTGTCCCAGCGGGTGGCCGGGTTCGAGCGCACGGTCGTCGACCTGCTCGACATCGCCCGCACCGACGCCGGCACCGCCGACGTGCACGCCGAGCCGGTGGAGCTGGCCCCCCTCGTCCGCGAGCTGGTGGCCGAGCACGCGCCGAGCGCCCGGGTCGTGGTGGGGGACGGCGCGCCGGAGGCGGTCGTGGCCGACCGCCGCCGGATCGCCCAGTCGCTGGCCAACGTCATGGTCAACGCCGCCACCTACGCCGGCGGCACCACGGCGGTGACCGTGGAGCCCGGGCCCGACGGCGGGGTGAGGATCGTCCTCGACGACCAGGGCCCGGGCGTGGCCCCCGAGGAGCGCGACGCCGTGTTCGGCCGCTTCGCCCGCGGGTCGGCGGGCATCGAGGCCGGGGGCGCGACCGGCACCGGCCTGGGGCTGGCCCTCGTCGAGGAGCACGTCCGTCTGCACGGCGGGCGGGTCTGGGTGGAGGACGCGCCGGGCGGCGGCGCCCGCTTCGTCATCGAGCTGCCCGGGCGGCGGGGGTGACGGCCCGGGCCCGCCGGGCCGCCGTGGCCGTGGCCGTGGCCGTGGCCGTGCTGGCGGCCGGGTGCTCGGTGCCGCTGGAGCCGTCGGCCCGGGCCCAGCCCGACGGCGCCGTGCCCTTCGGGCTGCTGGACGAGGACGCCCCGCCGCTGGTGCGCCCCCCGGCCCGGCCCACCGCCGAGGTCGACCTGTGCTTCGTGGCCGGCCGCATGCTGGTGCCGGTCAGGCAGCCGGTGGAGGAGTCCTACACCGCCCTCGACGTGGTGCGCGCCCTCGCCTCGCCGCCGGCCGAGCCGCCCGGCCTCACCACCGTGGTGGCCGACGACAGCGTGGTCACCGCGGTGGACGTGCAGGGCGGCGTGGCCCGCGTCGACCTGGCGCCGTTGGGCGCCCTGGGCTCCGACGCCCAGCTGCTCCTGGTGGCGCAGCTGGTGTGCACGCTGACGGCCCTGGCCGGCGTCGGCCAGGTGGCGTTCCTGCTCGACGGAGCGCCCGTGCAGGTCCCCCGCTCGGACGGGTCCCTGGCGCCCGGCCCGGTGGCCCGGGACGACTACGCCGACATGATCGCCTGAGCGGGCCGGGACGAGCGCCGGGCGCCGACGCGATTGAATGTGACCCAGCTGTGACGCCACCGGACCGCGACCGTCGACACGACGGGGGAGGATTGACACGGATGCGCCGGACCCGCCCTTGCCGCCGCGCGCCCACCACGCCGGGCCCAGTCGCCGGCGCTCCCGCTCCAGCGCCGAGCGCCCGTTCCCGCCCACGGGCGCGGTGGCGGCCGTGACCGGCATGGCCGTGGTCGTCGGCCACGCCGAGACGCTCGTCACCGCCTGCGGGCCCCCCGAGGAGGCGGGCGCCCTCTGCTCGGCCGTGTTCCGGCTGACCGGCAGCGAGTGGGCGGCCCAGGCCGGCGACCTGTTCGTCGCCCGGCCCACCAGGATCCTGCTGATCCTGGTCCTGGCCTTCGTCGTCTCCCGCCTGGCCCGGCGGGGCATCCGCCGCTTCACCAGGGGCCTGGGCTCGGTCAGCGCCGACGTCGTCAGCGCCGCCGACCGCTCGGCGGGGGCCCTCCTGCGCACCGGCGGCCCGGCCACGCTGCGCACCGCCCAGCGGGCGGAGACCATCGGCGCCCTGCTGGCCAGCGTGGCCACCTTCGCCATCTGGACCGTCGCCGCCCTGACCGTGCTGGGCGAGCTGGGGGTCGACCTCGGCCCGTTGGTGGCGGGGGCGGGGATCGCCGGCATCGCCCTCGGCTTCGGCGCCCAGAACCTGGTGCGCGACTTCCTGTCCGGCATCTTCATGCTCCTCGAGGACCAGTACGGCGTCGGCGACGTCATCGACCTGGGGCCGGCGTCGGGAACGGTGGAGGGGGTGAGCCTGCGCACCACCCGCATCCGCGACGTGGAGGGCAACGTGTGGCACGTCCCGAACGGCGAGATCACCCGGGTGGCCAACAAGTCCCAGGAGTGGTCGCGCGCCCTGCTCGACATCCAGGTCTCGTACCAGACGACCACCGAGCACGCCGTGCGGGTCATCGAGCGGGTGGCGCGCGACACCTGGCAGGACCCGGAGTGGTCGTCGGAGATCCTGGCCGAGCCCGAGGTGTGGGGGGTGGAGGCGCTGGCGGCCGACGGCGTCGCCATCCGCCTCGTGGTCAAGACCAGGCCCCTCGCCCAGTGGAAGGTGGCCCGCGAGATGCGGGCCCGCATCAAGCGGGCCTTCGACGCCGAGGGCATCGAGATCCCCTTCCCGCAGCGGACGGTGTGGATGCGGACCGACGACGGGCCGGGCGAGCGGGCGCCGGCGGTCGCCGGGCCGGCCGAGCCCTAGTGGGCCGACCTCATCGCCGCTGCGAACGCGGCGAATGCTCGTGGCCAGGGCACTAGTGGCTGGCGGCGGCGGGCGGCTGGCGCCGGGCCGGACCGGGTAGGAGCGGGGCATGCTCGGACGGCTGGTGGGCGAGCTGGGCCCCCGCACCGACGGGCCCGACCGGCCCGGGCCCGACGCCGCCTGCGACCCTCCGGACGACGGCGGCCCCGCCTGGCTGGGCGGCCGGGCCCGCTCCCTGGTGGCCGCCGCCCGCCGGTTCGGCGCCGAGGCGGCGGACGACCGCATCACCGGCGTCGCCGCCGAGGTGGCGTTCTACGCCTTCCTGGGCATCTTCCCCGGGCTGCTGGCGCTGGCCGCCGCCCTCGGCTTCCTGGAGGTGGTGGTGGGGGCGGAGGTCGCCCGGCAGGCCGAGCGGCTGGTGGTCGACTTCCTGGCCGACTTCCTCGGCGACCGGGCGAGCGGCACGGTGGAGGCCGTCGAGTCCCTCTTCGACGGCGGCGACGCGGCCGTGCTGTCGTTCGCCACCGCCGGCGCCGTGTGGTCGATGTGGCGGGCCACCCGGGCGGCCATGCGGGCCCTCACCGTCGTCTACGACGTCGACGAGGGACGGTCGGCGCTGCGCCTGGGGGCCGTGTCGCTGGCGGTGTCGCTGTGCACCCTGGTCGTCACCGTGCTCATGCTGGTCATGTTCGTGGTGGGGCCCCTCTTCGGCGGCGGCGGGGCCCTCGCCCGGGTCGTGGGGCTGGGCGACGTGTTCGCCGCCCTGTGGACCTGGGCCCGCCTCCCGGTCGGCTTCGCCCTGCTGGTGGCGTGGGCCATGGCGCTGTTCCACCTGGCCTCGCACCGCCGCTCGCTGTGGGCCGAGCTGCCCGGGGCGGTGGCCACCGGCGCCCTGTGGCTCGCCTTCTCGGGAGGCTTCCAGCTCTACCTGCGGGTCGTCGGGGGCGCCAACCAGGTGTTCGGCGTCATCGGCGGCGTGATGTCGGTGCTGCTGTGGCTCTACCTGCTGAGCCTGGCGCTGCTGCTGGGCGCCGAGCTCAACGCCGTCGTCGCCATCCGCCGGGAGGAGGCCGCCGGCGCGCCGGCCCACGCCGGCGGCCGGTGAGGGGCGGGGGCCGGCCGCGCTCAGCTCAGGTGGGATCGTCCCGGGCCTGCTCGGCCCGCTGCTCGATGAAGAAGGCGCCCAGGGCGGCCGCCAGGGAGGCGAACACCACCACCGCGTAGCCGCTGAGCAGCAGGGCGACGGCCCGCCCCGGCAGGGTCCGCGGCTCGAACAGGTAGCTGCCGCTGATGACCAGGTTGGCCGACCACCACAGGGCCTCCCCCAGGCCCTCGCCGCCGCCCCGGCCCCCGGCCTCGAGCAGGAACAGGAGCTGGGCCCCCCCGAACACCACCGCCGCCGTGGTGCCGGCCAGGAAGGCCAGGCGGCTGCCGAGCAGGTTGCCGGCCGTGCCGATCGTCCGGTAGGAGGAGCCGATGACCCGCGCCGCCGGGAGGACCCGCACGGCCCGCAGGGCGTGGACCACCCGCACGGCGCGCAGGATGGGCAGGGCGAGGAAGAGCACCGACGCCCACCGCCGGCGCAGGAACCGCAGGGGGTGCCCGGAGATCACCAGCTTGGCGGCGAACTCGACGACGAAGACGCCCCACAGCACGTTGCCGGCGGTGCGGAGCTCGTCGCGCTGGTCGGCGGGGGCGATCAGCTCGTAGGCCACCAGGACCGCCCACCCCAGCGAAAGCGCCGCCATGGGGAGGTCGAGGCGCTTCTCGACGAGGGCCGAGAGCCGCTCTCGCCTGGTGGGCTCGGCGTCGGGGTCGACGTCGAGGGTCGGCGGGGTGGCGGTCGGCGCCGGCCCGCTCACCGCCGTCGGCCCCGCCGCCGGGCGCCGGTCAGGCCCGCCGGCGGCCGGCAGTCACGTCCTCGACCCCGGCCGCATGGGGTTGGCCGCCCGCTCCGGCTGCTGCTTGCCGCGCCCGGGCGCCTCCATCTTCTCGGTGTGGTCGTCGTGGCGGCCGAGGCTGTGGTCCTGCTTGCTGCCGCCCAGCGTGACGCCCTCGGCGCTGGCCGAGCCGC
>JBKHXC010000020.1:0-1614 GCA_046566225.1 Acidimicrobiia bacterium | reverse complement strand
GCGCATCGAAGGTCCCTGGGTGCTCATGCGGGCGGCGGAAGGTTGGGAGCCTTGACCCCCAGGTTGGTGAACGACGGGGTCGTCGCCACGTCCAGGGCGTCGGGCAGGGTGAAGGTGAGCTCCGTCTTGATCTCGCAGCCGAGGATCACCACGCCGCACGGCGGGTCGCCGGCGGGCAGGGGGAGCTGCCACCTGAGGACCACCCGGGCCGTCTCCCCCGAGGCGAGGTCGCCCAGGGCCCGGGGGAACTTGCCGACCGGCGTGTTGCCGTCGATCAGGATGTCGTCCCCGTTGACGATGATCGAGATGAGGGAGGCGCCGGGCGTGGGCGACGACGCGGCCGAGAGGAACACGCCGAACGAGTCGCCGGCGCCCCGGTTGCGGACGTCGTAGGCCACGCCCACCTGGCGCTTGGCGTAGTCGACGCCGTCCCGGCCCCAGAACGTCTCGACCACCTTGACCTCGAGGGCGGGCTGGATGACGGCGATGCCGCCCCGCAGCGTGAGCGCCCACGGGTTGTCGGCCCCGGGCGACACGTTCGCCTCCAGGTCGAAGCCGCCCGTGCCCTGCGCCTGGCGGTAGGCGCCGGTGGACGAGACGATCGTCCAGGTGCCGGGGCGGTCGGCCGTCTTGGCGGTGAGCCCGTCGAAGTCGAGGGTCTGGCCGGCCCGGTCGCACGCGCCCGACGAGAGGGCCAGCTTGACCGTCCCCCGGTTGTTGGAGAGGGCCACCCGGCTCGCCCCGGGGAGGAGGAAGGCGGCGTCGTCGGTGGGCCCGGGGAGCGGCTCGGGGGCGACCCGGATGGCGTGGAAGGGCGAGTGGACGTCGGCGGCCAGGCGCACGTCGCCGGGCAGGGTCGACTGGGGGCCGGTGATCACGCCGGCCGGCAGGGGGGCCTCGGACGAGAAGTGCCAGTAGTCGGCGTCGCCGCCGGCGTTGCAGCCGAGCGAGCGCTCGATGCGGGTGCGCCCGTTGGCCAGCCCGGCGCCGACGGCGGCCGTGAACGGGCGGGACGGGCCGAGCACCGGCGGCGCCGTGGTGGGCGGTGCCGTCGTGGTGGTCGACCCGCCGAGGTCGACGGTGGCGCCGCCCTCCACCGTGGCACCGCCCTCGACGGTGCCGCCGCCGACCGTGGCGCCGCCCTCGGCGGTGGCGCCGCCCTCGGCGGTGGCGCCGCCCTCGGAGCTCGCCAACCGCTGGGGGCCGTTCCCTCCCCCGCCGGACGACATGACGACGGCGGCGAGCAGGCCCGCCGCCGCTGCGAGCGCGCCGACGCGCGCCCGCCTGCCGATCGGCGCCCCGCCCCCGAACCGGGTGCGCGGCTGCCGATCGCTGGAGTCCAGCGATCCCACCGTGTGCCTCCCTGGGGTCCGCCCCGCGACGGTTGCCCCTGCCCCCTTGCGCCTGTGTTGTGAGGACTGAACCACTACGCGCCTGACGTGTCAAGGTTCGCTTTTGTCGGGAGGCGTCGGTTTCCTTGTGGAACGGCGCCGGCGCGCGATCCTTCAGCGTGGCCGGGGACGCGCTGGAGCGGGGCCGCAAGGCGTTCGGGGACCGGGCGTGGGGCGCCGCGTTCACCCTGCTCGGCGAGGCGGACGGGGCCGAGCCCCTCGG
>JBKHXC010000019.1:0-2326 GCA_046566225.1 Acidimicrobiia bacterium | reverse complement strand
CCCGGGCCTCCTCCTCCAGGGGGATGGCCAGGTAGGCGTCGCGGTGGCGCCGGAGGCGGCGCAGGTTGGCCCCGTAGGCCCACAGGTACCGGCGCAGGAACCGGCCCACGCCCAGCTCGGCCCACTGGCGGGCGTGGACGAGCTCGTGGGCCAGCAGCTCCCGGCGGCCGGTGCGGTGGCGCATCCCGTCCCTGCGCACCAGGACCAGCGGCCCGAGGGTCATGGCGTCGGCGCCCGGGGGCAGCAGCGGCACCCGCTGCACACGCACCCGGGCGGCCACCGGGGCGGGGACGTGGTCGTAGGCCGCGCGCTCGACGGCCGACAGCCTCCGCACGCCCGCCAGCATGCCAGGGCCGGCGCAGGTGTCGTCATCCGGTGCGACCCGTAGGCTCGGATGGTGTCCGTGCACTCCGCGCCCGAATGCCTCACCTGGATCGCGGCCCGGGTCGACGCCCGCATCGACGTCCTCCTCCGCACGGAGTCGAAGCGGTGGGCGGACCTCGACGCCGACCTGCCCGAGCTGATCGACGCCATCGACGCCCTCGTCTTCGCCGGCGGCAAGCGCCTGCGGCCGGCGTTCTGCCACTGGGCCTTCGTGGGCGCCGGAGGCGACCCGGACGACCCGGCCGTGGTCGACGCCGGCGCCGCCCTGGAGCTGCTCCACACCATCGCCCTCATCCACGACGACGTCATGGACGGCTCCCACCGGCGGCGGGGGCGGAGCACCGTCCACCGCAGCTTCGAGGCCCGCCACGCGGTGGCGGACTGGCGGGGGGAGGGCCGGCGCTTCGGCGAGGGCGTCGCCATCCTGGTGGGCGACCTGGCCTTCGTCTACGCCGACCTCCTGCTGTCGGCCGCCCCCCGCCCGGCGCTCGACGTGTTCACCGAGCTGCGCCTGGAGGTCAACGTCGGCCAGTACCTCGACCTGCTGGGCACCGTCCGGGGCGAGGTCACCGTGGAGCAGGCACGGCGCATCAGCCTCTACAAGTCGGGCAAGTACACCATCGAGCGGCCGCTGCACCTGGGCGCCGCCCTGGCCGGCCGCCTCGACGACCTGGCCCCCGCCCTGTCGGCGTTCGGCCGCCCGCTGGGCGAGGCGTTCCAGCTGCGCGACGACCTGCTGGGGGCCTTCGGCGACGCCGAGGTGACCGGCAAGCCGGTGGGCGAGGACCTCCGCGAGGGCAAGCCCACCGCCCTCTACGCCTTCGCCGCCGCCACCGCCGACGGCGCCGCCGCCAAGCTGCTGGCCGACCGGTTCGGCGCCCCCGACCTGACCGCCGGCGAGGTGGCCGAGCTCCAGGCCATCCTGGAGGAGACCGGCGCCCGCCGAGAGGTGGAGCGCACGATCGGCCGGCGGCTGGACGAGGCGCTGGCCGCCCTCGACCGGGCCCCGCTCGAGCGGCGGGCCGGCGCCCGGCTGGCCGAGCTGGCCCACTTCGTCGCCGGCCGCGACCACTGAGGGCGGGCGAGTGCGTCGGGCGGGACGGGGCCGGTCAGCCGCAGGTGCGCAGCGAGGTGCCCGACGCGGTGGCCCCCGGACCCCGCTCGCCGGCCCACCGGGAGAGGGCGCCGGCCAGCTCGTCGGCGTCGCGGTCGCTGTCCATGACGAAGTCCATGCGCACGCAGGTGCGGTCGCCGTCGGCCCAGGCCACGTAGCGGTCGCCGCCCCACCCGTCGGCCGCCCGGGCGGCGTCGGCGCTGTCGAGCTCGGCGTCGAGCATGAGGAGCAGGAACAGCTCGCCGATCTCGCCGTCGTCGAAGGCGGGGCCGTCGGCCGCCGGCACGGCGACCGCCCGCGGCCGGTCGCCCCCGAGGTAGCTGTCGGGGTCGAGCACGTGCTCGGTGCTGGCCGGGGGGTCGGCGAAGGCGGCGTCGAGGCGGCCCTGGCCGCCGGCGGCCAGGATGGCCTCCACCAGGTCGGGGCCGTAGGCGTAGGGGAACGCGAACAGGGCCCGCACCACCCGGGGGACGTCGCGGGGCGCCCGGGCGCCCTGGCGCAGCCCCTCCACCGCGAGCGACGCCCGCTCCCGGCGCGAGAGCGAGGCGCGGTAGCGCTCCTCCACCCGCACCGCGCTCCCCTCGGCCAGCGCCTGGAAGCCGAGGTACGCCTCGTCGCCCAGGTCGGGGCGGTGGAGGCCGAAGTGCTGGTCCTCCAGGGCGTGGAGCAGCTCGTGGACCACCACGCTGCGCACGAACGGGGTCGCCTCGGCGCCCCGTACCACCAGCTCCTTGGTCTCGGTGTCGTAGAAGCCGAGCACCGACCCGGTCGAGAAGCTGCGCACCGCCGCCACCAGGTCGACGCCGGGGTCGAGCAGGCCCATGGCCC
>JBKHXC010000018.1:0-7164 GCA_046566225.1 Acidimicrobiia bacterium | reverse complement strand
CCGCCGGTGACGCCGCGGTGGCCGTCGCCGCCGGCGCCCTCCTGCTGGGGGTGCTCGGGCGGGTGGCGGCGGCCGAGCGGGCGATGCCCGAGCCCGGCCCTCGTTCCCTTGGCGGCGCCGACCGGCCGGCGGACGGCGATCTCCGGCCCCCGGCCCCGGCCGCCGGGCGAGGGGCGGCGCGTACGATCCGGCGGTGACGACCACCGTCATCGTCGTGTCCCACCTCCCCCACCGGTGGCTGGGCCCGTGCCTGGAGTCGGTGCTCGGCCAGGCCCACGAGGTGGTCGTGGTCGACAACGGCTCACCGGGGGGTGAGGTGGGCGCCGCCGCCCGGGCCGCCGGCGCCCGGGTGGTGCGGCTGGCGGCCAACGCCGGCTTCGCCGGGGGCGTCAACGCCGGGGTGGCGGTCGCCGGGGGCGATGTCGTCGCCCTCCTCAACGACGACGCCATGGCCGAGCCCGGGTGGCTGGCGTCGGCCGAGGCGGCGCTGGGCGACCCCACCGTCGCCGTGGTGGCCCCCAAGATGGTGTTCGCCCTGCCCTACGCCGAGGTCCGCTTCGACGACGACTCCCGTGTGGTGGGCGACGACCCCCGGCCCCTCGGCCGGGCCATCCGCTCGGCGACCATCGCCGGGACCGACGTCCTCGACCGGCTGGTGGGCCCGGGCATCCACGGCCTGGAGCAGGGCGTGCTCGACGGCCGGGAGGGACGGTGGCGGTGGACGGCCGGCCGGGAGCCCATCCGGCTGGCCCTGGAGCCGGGATGGGACCCCGCCGACCTGCGCATCGACGGTGAGCCGGCGCCGGTGGTGGGACAGGTCTATCTGGTCAACAACGCCGGGTCGTACCTCAGCGCCCACGGGTGGTCGGGGGACTACGGCTACCTGAGCCCCGACGACGGCCGCTTCGACCGGCCGGCCGAGCGCTTCGGGGCCTGCGCCGGCGCCATGGTCACCCGGGCCGAGACGCTGGCGCGGGTCGGCCCGCTGGAGGCCTCGTTCTTCGCCTACTACGAGGACGTGGACTGGTGCTGGCGGGCCCGCCTGGGTGGCTTGCGGGCCGTGTACGAGCCGGCCGGCGTGGTCCGCCACGTGGGCAGCGTCACCAGCGGTGGGCCGCTGGCACCGGTGGTGAAGGCCCTGGCCGCCCGCAACCGCCTGCTCACCCTGGCCCGCAACGCGCCGCTGCCGGTGGTGGCGGCCGAGGTGCGCACCGCCCTGGCCTCGCCCGACCAGCCGGGGTTGCGCCGGGCGCTGGCCACCCGGCTCCCGGCCGCGCTGGGTGCCCGCCCGGCCCTGCGCCGCCGGCGCCGCCGCCCGCCGGCCGAGGTGTGGCGGCGGTGGGCGGGCGTGGACGAGACGTGGTGAGCGGCGCCCGATGGCGCCGGCGACCGCCCCGACGCGGCAGGATGAGGGGGCACGGGGCACGACGGTCGTGGGCCCGGGCGTGGAGGCGGTGTGGCGTTCGGTCGTGACGTGGTGATCGTGGGCGGGTGCGGGCACGTGGGGCTGCCCCTGGGCCTGGCCTTCGCCGACCGGGGCCTCACGGTCGCGCTCTACGACGTGGACGAGGCGGCGGTCGCCACCGTCAACGCCGGGCGGATGCCGTTCGACGAGCCCGGCGCCCCGCCCGTGCTCGCCCGCGTGGTGGGCCGAGGGTTGGAGGCGGGATCGGACCCGGCGGTGGTGAGCACCGCCGAGTGCGTCGTCGTGGTCATCGGCACGCCGGTGGACGAGCACCTCAACCCCGACCCGCTGGCCGTCCCCCGGGCGGTGGAGGAGCTGCGCGCCCACCTGCGCGACGGGCAGCTGATCGTGCTGCGCAGCACCCTGTACCCGGGCGTCACCCGCCTCGTCGCCCAGGTCGTCGAGCGTCTCGGCCTGTCGGTGGACGTGGCGTTCTGCCCGGAGCGCATCGCCGAGGGCAAGGCCATGACCGAGCTGTACGAGCTGCCCCAGATCGTCTCCGGTCACACCCCCGAGGCCGCCGAACGGGCCGAGAAGCTGTTCCGCAACCTGGCCGGGCAGGTGGTGCACCTGGAGACCGACGAGGCGGAGCTGGCCAAGCTGTTCACCAACACCTGGCGCTACCTGCGCTTCGCCATCGCCAACCAGCTGTTCATGATCGCCAACGACTACGGCGTCGACTTCGAGCGCCTGCGGTCGGCGCTGGCCCACGACTACCCCCGCGCCGCCGACCTGCCGGGCGCCGGGTTCGCGGCGGGCCCGTGCCTGTTCAAGGACACCATGCAGCTCGCCGCCTTCAACAACAACAACTTCGTCCTGGGCCACGCCGGCATGGCCGTCAACGAGGGGCTGCCCCTCTACCTGGTGGCCCGCCTGGAGAAGCGGTTGGACCTGCGGTCGGCGACGGTGGGGATCCTCGGCATGGCGTTCAAGGCGGAGTCCGACGACATCCGATCGAGCCTGAGCTACAAGCTCAAGCGCATCCTGCGCTTCAAGGCGGCCGAGGTGCTCTGCACCGACCCCCACGTGACGGTGGACCCCGACCTGGTGGCGCTGGAGGAGGTCCTGGAGCGGGCCGACGTACTGGTGGTCGGCGCCCCCCACGCCGCCTACCGGGGGCTCGATCCCCGCCAGCCGGCGGTCGACGTGTGGAACGTCCTGGGCCGGGGCGTGCGGGTGTGACCGCCCCCGCCCCGCCCCGGGTGTCGGTGGTCGTCACCGCCTACAACGAGGGCGACGCCATCGTCGCCTGCCTCGACCGCATCCTGGAGGCCGTCACCCTGCCGTGCGAGGTCCTGGTCGTCTACGACTCGCCCGACGACACCACCGCTCCGTACGTTGAGAAGTACGCCGAGTCGGACCGCCGCGTCGTCCCGGCGCTCAACCAGTACGGGCGGGGCCCGGCCCGCGCCATCCGGTGGGGGTTCGACCACGCCCGGGCCGGCGTGGTGGTGGTGACCATGGCCGACGGCTGCGACGATCCCCAGCAGATCGACCAGCTGGCCCGCCTGGTGGAGCGGGGGGTGGTCGTGGCCGCCGCCTCCCGCTACATGAAGGGCGGCCAGCAGATCGGCGGGCCGGTGGTGAAGCGGGCGATGTCCCGCCTGGCGGGGCTCTCCCTGCACTGGTTCGCCCGGGTGGGCACCCGGGACCCGACCAACTCGTTCAAAGCCTACGACCGGGCCTTCGTCCGCTCGGTGGGGATCGACTCCGACGCCGGCTTCGAGGTCGGCCTGGAGCTGGTCGCCAAGGCCCGCCGGCTGCGCCTCCCGGTGGCCGAGGTGCCCACCATCTGGCTGGACCGCAGCTTCGGCGTGTCCAACTTCAAGCTGGCCAAGTGGCTGCCCAGCTACCTGCGCTGGTACCGCTTCGCCTACGGTCCCAAGCTCAGCGTCGAGGTCTTCAGGAAGGGAGCGGCGTCGTGAGCAAGGTCCTGGTGACCGGTTCGGCGGGGTTCATCGGCGGCTACGTGGTGGAGGAGCTGCTGGCGCGCGGCCACGCCGTGGTGGGGCTGGACAACTTCTCAAAGTACGGCCCGGTGGCCCGCTCGTTCGACGACCACCCCTCCTACACCCTCGTCGAGGGCGACGCCCGGGACGCCGCCCTGCTGGCCGGCCTGCTGGCCGACTGCGACCACCTGGTCGCCGGCGCCGCCATGATCGGCGGGATCTCCTACGTCCACGCCTACGCCTACGACCTGCTCGCCACCAACGAGCGCATCATGGCCGCCACCTGCGACGCCGCCATCTCCGCCCACCGGGACGGGGCGCTCCAGAAGGTCACCTACCTCAGCTCCTCCATGGTCTACGAGTCGGCGACCGCCTGGCCGTCGTACGAGGGCCAGGAGCGGGAGATCCCACCGCCGCTCTCGTCCTACGGCTTCCAGAAGCTGGCCGTCGAGTACTTCGCCCGGGCCGCCCACGAGCAGTACGGGCTGCCCTACACCATCGTGCGGCCCTTCAACTGCGTCGGGGTGGGCGAGGGGCGGGCCCTGGGCGACGTGGAGGTGCTGAGCGGGAACGTGAAGCTGGCCATGAGCCACGTCGTGCCCGACCTGGTGCAGAAGGTCCTCAAGGGCCAGGACCCGCTGCACATCCTGGGCGACGGCTCCCAGGTGCGCCACTACACCTACGGGGGAGACCTGGCCCGGGGGATCGTCACGGCCATGGAGCACCCGGACGCCCGCAACGAGGACTTCAACCTGTCGACGTCGACGTCCACGACCGTGCTGGAGCTGGCCGAGGCGATCTGGCGCAAGGTCAAGGGCCCGGGCGTCCCCCTGCGGGTGGTGTCCGAGGACCCGTACCTCTACGACGTGCAGAAGCGGGTGCCGTCCACCGAGAAGGCCGCCAAGGTGCTCGGCTTCGAGGCCACCACGACGCTCGACGAGATGCTCGACGAGGTGATCCCCTGGATCGACCACGCCCTGCGGGACGGGCGCATCTGACCGGCGCGGCCCCCGAGCGCCCGCCGGCGGCGCCCGGAGCCGGCGACCACACGGCGGTCGCCACCGCCCCGGTTCCCCGCCCGGCGCCCGAGCCGGCGCCGCCCGCACCGCCCGTCGGAGCCACGGCCCGCCGGGACGGCGTCGTCCTGGCCGCCGCCCGCACCGGCCACCTCCTGTCGCTCGCCGCCGCCGCCCCGCTGCTGGTGTGGTTCAACCGCAACCAGTGGTTCTTCGGCGACGAGTGGGCCTTCTTCGCCCACCGGATGACCGGCTGGGGCGGGCGGGTGCTGTTCGCGCCCCACAACGAGCACTGGTCGACGGCGCCCATCCTGGTCTACCGGGCGCTGTACGCCGTCGCCGGCCTGCGGACCTACGTCCCCTACGTCGTCGTGCTCGTCGTGCTGCACCTGGCCACCGCCCACCTGCTGTGGCGGGTGATGAACCGGGTGGGCGTGGCGCCGCTGGTCGCCACCGCCCTGGCCGCCGTGTTCGCCGTGCTCGGCTCGGGCGGCGAGAACCTTCTGTGGGCGTTCCAGATCGGCTTCGTGGGGTCGGTGGCACTGGGGCTCGTGCACCTGCTGCTCGCCGACCACCCCGGGCCCTTCGGCCGCCGGGACCGGCTGGCGTGGGCGGTGGCCGTGGCCGGGCTGGCCTTCTCCGGGATCTCGGTGACCATGACGGCGACCAGCGGGCTGGTGGTGCTGCTGCGCCGCGGCCTCCGCGACGCGGTGGCGACGGTGGCGCCGCCGGCGGCCGTCTACGTGGTGTGGTTCGCCGCCGTGGGGCACGAGGGGTTGGGCGGTGGCGGCGGGCGCCTGGTCGAACTGCTCGACGTTCCGGCCTACCTGTGGACCGGCCTGTCGGCGGCCCTCGAGGACGCCAGCGGGATCCCGGGAGCGGGCGCCGTGCTGGTGGTCGTGGTGACCGGCTGGCTGCTCCGCCAGCGCGCCGTGCTCGGCACGCCGAGGGCCCTGCCGACCGGGATGGCGGCGGGTTCCGCCTGTCTCTTCGTCATGCTCGCCGCCGGCCGGTCGGGGCTCGGCGTGGAGCAGGCGACGTCGAGCCGGTACCTCTACATCGCCGCCGCCCTGGTCCTGCCCACGGTCGGCCTGATGCTCTCCGAGGCAACCCGCCACCTGGCCGCCCGCCAGCTCGCCGCCGTGGCCGTCCTGGTCCCCGTGCTGGTCCACAACGTCGCCGGCCTCCGGGAGCTGAGCCACCACGAGGCCGACCGGGAGGACGCCGTCCGCCGCCGGCTGTGGGGGGCCCTCGCCCTGGTCGGCCAGGGCGACCCGGAGCTCGCCTCGACCGTGCCCGAGCCCCGCTTCACCCCCAACGCCTCGGTGGACGTCCTCCGCCGCCTGGACCGGGAGGGCGCCCTCCCCGACGACCACCCGGGGGAGGCCGACGTGCTGGCCGCCGCCGCCCAGCTCCAGGTCGCGCTGCTCGACGCCCCTCCCGCGGCGGCCGCCGTCGAGCCGTTCCCGGCGGTCGAGGCCGCGGTCAACGACCGGGGCTGCCTGCTCGTCGGCCCCTCGGGCGCCATGCCGGTGGACGTGGCGTTCGCCGGACCCGACGCCGTCTCGCTCCGCACCCCCACCGGCGGCGAGGTGGTGGTGACGGTCCACTCACGGAGCCGCCCGGGCGTCACCGGCCCCCCTCGCACCCTCAGCCTCCGCCCGGGGACGACCGAGTGGCTGTGGGTGACGCGGGTGGGGACGATCACCCTGAGCGTCCCGTCGCCGGCCGCCACCGAGGTGTGCGGGGTGCGGCCCGGCGCCGCGGGAGGCGTCAGCTCCTGATGCGGAACGGCCACCGCCGGCACAGCTGGGGGCTGTAGAAGCGGTCGACGCAGTCGGCCGTCCGCCACCGGCCCTCGAACACGGCGTCGTCGTCGGCGTGGTCGTGGACGCCCCGGGTGCCGCCCTCCACGTGGCGCAGCTCGGCGTAGGGCGTGTAGACGACGTCGTAGCCCGCCTGGCGCAGGCGCAGGCACAGGTCGACGTCGTTGAACGCCACCCGCAGGCGCTCGTCGTGGCCGCCGACGGCCCAGTAGGCCGACGGCCGCACCATGGCGCAGGCACCGGTGACGGCCGTGCAGTTGCGCACCACGTCGCCCAGGCCCCACCAGCCCCCGTGGTCGACGTTGCCGGCCATCCCGCCCGCGTACCCGGTGATGATGCCCTCGTGCTGGACGGCGCCCGACGGGTAGCGCAGCCGGGCGCCGGCGATGCCGACGCCGGGTCGTTGGGCGTGCTCGAGGAGCGCCTCGACCCAGTCCGGCGTGACCACCTCGGTGTCGTTGTTGAGCAGCACGACGAAGTCGCCGGCCGCCTCGGCGCAGGCCAGGTTCATCATGCGGGCGTAGTTGAACCGGTGCGGGTAGCGCACGACCCGGCCCGGCAGGGCGCCCAGGTAGGCCAGGGTCTCGGCGTCGGCCGTCTGGTTGTCGACCACCAGGAGGTCGAGGTGGCGGTACGTGGACCGCTCCAGGACGCTCTCCACGCAGCGGCGGAGGAGGTCCACCCGGTCGCGCGTGGGGACGACGACGGTCACCGCCGGGCACCCGGCGACGGCGTAGCGCACCCGGTGGGTCGACGGGGCCAGGCCGTCGACCACCCTGCCGGGGATCCCCCGGCGGGCCAGGGCGTCCGCCACCGCCCGGCGGCCGGCGTCCACCGCCCACGGCTCGGCGCCGGCCGCGGTGGCGGTCGACCCGGGAAGCCTGCGGCGGGTGTAGAGAGGCTCGGGG
>JBKHXC010000017.1:0-2395 GCA_046566225.1 Acidimicrobiia bacterium | reverse complement strand
CAACACCCAGTGGGGCAACGAGGTCGCCCTCGGGCTCTACGAGCGGGTCGGGTTCCGCGGGCTGCCCCAGGGCCTGGCCGTCCTCAGCAAGGGCGACGGCCACCGCGCCGCCGTCCTGCGCCCACCGCGCTGAGCTCCCCGCACCTGTCGGCGGCGGACCGCAGGGCTACCGTCCTTGCACCGTGGACCAGGCCGCCCCGCGCCCGCGCCGCGCCCGGTCCCGGGGGGGCGCCGGCCTGGCCGCCGTCCTCCTCCTCGTCGCCGCGCTGACGTGGTGCGGGCCGACCCGTCCGGCGCACGCCGCCGTGCAGGGGCGGGTGCGGCTGGTGCGCCAGACGTCGTGGCTCTCGCCGGGCGACACGCTGTCGCTCGCCCTGCGCACGGCCGACATCGCCGACCCGGCGGCGCTCGAGCTGGCCGTGTCCGTGCACCCGGCGGTCAGGACCCGGGCCGAGCTCGCCCGCACCATTGCCGGTGAGGGCCTCACGTCCCCCCTCGGGCCCCGGTCCAGCGCCGCGGTGCCGCTGCCCGAGGTGCCGGCCGCCGTCGACGGCACGCTGAGCGTGCAGGTCCCCACGCAGGGACCGGAACCGTCGTCGGACCCCGCCCGGGTCCGGCTGCGGGGGCCGGGGATCTACCCGGTGAACGTGGAGCTGCGCGAGCTGGGGGGCGGCGACACCGTCGACCGCTTCACCACCCACCTCCTGGCCGTCGAGGAGGCGAGGGACGGCTCCCGGCTGGGCACCACGGTGGTCCTGCCGCTGTCGGCCCCGCCGTCGACGGGCCTCGAGGGCGTGACCACCGGCCCGCCCGCCGGCGCCTCCGCCATGGCCGACACCGCCGCCGGCCTGACCGCTGCGCCCAGGATCCCCCTCACCATTGCCCCCACCCCCGAGGTGCGGGAGACGCTGACGGGGTCCAACCCCACCACGGCCGCGGCGCTGCGCTCGGCGCTCAGCTCCCGGGACGTGCTGGGCCGTCCCTACGTCCCGGTCGACGTTGCGGCCCTCGGCGCCGCCGCCGGGCCGCTGCTGTCCCGCCAGCTGGCGACGGGCCGGGAGGTGACCACGGCGGTGCTGGGCCGGGAGCCGATCCGCGGGATCTGGCTCGCCGACGAGCCCCTCGACGGTGCGGCGCTGGGCCAGGTCGTGGCAGCCGGCGCCAGCCGCCTGCTGCTGTCGCAGACCGCCCTCGGCCGGACCGGTGCCGCCGTCCCCGCCCCCCTGCAGCCGGTGACCCTGCCGACGCCGTCCGGCTCCGAGGCCACGGCCCTGGTCGCCGATGCCACGCTGGCCGCCCGGTTGGACGGCCGGGGCGCCGCCATCGACCAGCCGCTCGTGGCCCACCACCTCCTGGCCGACCTCGCCGCCGTGGCGACGCTCCCGCCCGACCAGGGCGGGATCGCTCCCGGCGACCTCGGACGGCGCGTGGTCACCGTCGTGGCCGGGCGCGGCTTCACCCCCAGCAGCGGCTTCCTCGCCGAGCTGCTGGGCGGCCTGGCCTCGAGCCCCGTCCTGCAGGCCCTGGACCTGGCGGCGGCTTTCGCCGCTCCCCCCGAGCCGCCCGCCCCGCCCCCCCGCAGCACGACCACCTCCCGCTCGCGGCGGGGCACCACCACCACGACCGCGGCCCCCCGGGCGGGGCGGACCCTGGCCCCCCTCCCCGCGGATGTGGCGACGCGGGCCATCGGTGACGTGGCGGGCGAGGCGCTGTGGCAGGTGTCCACCCACGAGCAGGTGCTGGCCGACCCGGCGCCGATCGACGACGGCGAGCCGGCACAGGTGGGCGGGGGCGGCCGCGATCCGGCCCCGGCGGACCTGGAGCGGCGCCTCCTGGTGGCGACGTCGGCCGACCTCCCGGTCGACCAGCGGCGCGCCCGCCTGAAGGCGCTGGCGGCCCGGGCCGAGGCCGACCTCGCCAAGGTGGAGGTGCCTGCTGACCGCACCCTCCGGCTGACGGCGCGCACGGGCCAGCTCCCCGTCGGCATCTCCAACGACACCGGCCGCACGGCACGGGTCCTGCTCCAGCTCGAGAGCGAGAAGCTGGACTTCCCGGCCGGCAACAGCGTGCCCGTGGTGCTGGACCGGCGGACGAACACCCAGCCCATCTCCGTGCGGGTGCGGGCCTCCGGCAGCTTCCCGGTGAAGGTGCGCCTCCTCACCCCCGACGGCGGGCGGGTCCTGCAGGAGACCGAGTACATCGTGCGGGCGGACACCGTGCCGGGCGTGGCCATCGCCGTCGGCGGGACCGCCGCCGTCTTCCTCGGCATCTGGTGGGCGAAGACCCTGCTGCCGGAGCGGCGCCACCTCCGCCGCCGCCACCGCCGGCGCACCGGGTGACCGCCAGCGGCGACCGGCCGTCGCTGGCCCGCGCCACCGGGGTGATGGCAGCGGGC
>JBKHXC010000016.1:0-3466 GCA_046566225.1 Acidimicrobiia bacterium | reverse complement strand
ACCGCCCGGCCCGGAGCACGGCCAGCCGGCGAGCGCCTCGGGTGGCGAGCCGACCGTGGTCACGGGCGCGTGCGAGGATCGGCGGCGTGCGCGTGTGCCTGATGGTCGAGGGCCAGGAGGGCGTGACCTGGGACCAGTGGCTGGCGCTGGCCCGGGCCAGCGAGGACGCCGGCCTCGACGCCCTGTTCCGATCGGACCACTACGGGTCCGTGCAGGACCGGCCGGAGCGGGCGTCGCTCGACGCCTGGGCCACGCTGGCGGCGCTGGCGGGGGCCACGAGCCGGCTGCGCCTGGGGACGCTGGTGTCGCCGGCGACGTTCCGCCACCCGTCGGTGCTGGCCAAGACGGCCACCACGGTGGACCACGTGTCGGGCGGGAGGGTCGAGGTCGGGATGGGCGCCGGCTGGCACCAGCCGGAGCACGCGGCGTACGGGTTCCCGTTCCCCGAGGCCGGGGCGCGCCTGGAGGTGCTCGAGGAGCAGATCGAGATCGTGCACCGCTCCTGGTCGGCCGGCCCGTTCTCCTTCGCCGGCCGCCACTACCGCGTCCACCAGCTCGACGCCGTGCCCAAGCCCGTCTCCCGGCCCCACCCCAACCTCATCGTGGGCGGCAGCGGCGGGCGCCGCAGCGTGGAGGTCGCCGCCCGGTGGGCGGACGAGTACAACACCGTCTTCGCCGATCCCCAGACGTGCCGCCGCCGGCGGGCCGCCGTGGCCGGCGCCTGGGAGGGGGCGGGGCGCGACCCCGGGGCGCTGGTGTTCTCGCTCATGACCGGCGGCGTGGTCGGGGCCGACGGCGCCGAGGTGGGCGAGCGGCTGCGGGCGGCGATGGGGCGCCGGGGCCAGGCCGGGCCCGAGGACCGCTTCCGCCGGGAGATCGCCCCCGCCTGGGTGATCGGCACCGTGGAGGAGGCGGTGGCCCGGCTCCGGGCGCTGGAGGAGGCGGGCGTCGATCGGGTCATGCTCCAGATGCAGGACCACGCCGACGTCGCCATGGTGGCCCTCCTCGGCGAGGTGGCGGCCGCCGTCGCCTGAAGCGGCGGGCGGGGGCCCGGGCGGGCGACCCCGCCTGCCGGCGACGGGGCGCGGCGCCCGTCCCCGCGCTCAGCGGCCGTCGGCGCGCCACCGGGCGACCGACGAGCCCTGGAACACGACGTGGGCGGGGCGCTCCCCCTCGGGCACCTCGAAGTTGACCCACCCCCGCACGCACTCGCCGCCGGCGAGACGGGCCTGGGTCAGCGCCGGCTCCTTGGGGCCGAGGAACGACCGGCCCCGGGTGGTGCCGTCGGCCATCTCGATCCTGAACGACTCCGCCGTCACCCGTCGAGCGCCGCGGGGGCCGGCGCAGATCCGGGCCTCGGCCGCCGCGAACTCCATGCCCCGGTCGGGCTGGAGGGCGCCCGGGGACACCGGCTGCACGAAGGCGGTGACCTCGACGTCGTTGCCCTCGCTCGTGGTCGTCCGCTCCCCGAGGCGCAACGCCGCCGGGTCGGGCGCCGTGGTGGAGGTGGCGGGCGCCGTCGACGTCGTCGCCTCCACCACCAGGTCGGTGCGCTCGACGGCGGGAGGTGCGCAGGCGGCCACGGCCGTGGCCGCGGCCAGCCCGGCCAGCCCGGCCAGGCCGCGTCGGGGGGAGGCGCCCGCCGGCCCTGCGACCCCGTGGTCGTGCCTCCTCACCCGGGGGGGAATCGTACCGGTCGCGCCCTTCGCCGGGGACGGCGGCCGGCCACCGGGCGGACGTCGCTCACATCGGCGGACCGCCCGCCGATGAGCGCTCAGTGGATCGGATGCCCAGGACGCTTCACCCACGGACCGCGGCGGCGCTGGAGGCCACGCTCGCGGCGCTCGGGTACGCGGCGCTGAGCAAGGGCGTCGCCGTCGTCACCTCCATCGGCGTGGACACCGGCGCCACCTTCTGGCCGGGGGCGGGGCTCAGCCTCGCCCTGCTCTCCATCCGCCCCCGCCGGCGCTGGCCGGCGATCCTCGCCGGGGTCGCCGCCGCCGAGGTCGCCGTCGACCTCCACCTCGGCTTCTCGCTCGGGCTGGCGCTGGCGTGGGCCGTCGCCAACACCGTCGAGCCGCTGATCGGCGCCCACCTGCTCGCCGCCGGCCGGAGCCGCCCGCCGGAGCTGCGCGATCCCGACACCGTGGTGCGCTTCATCCTGGCGGCCGTGGTCGTCGGGCCGTTGGCCGGGGCGCTCGTCGGCACCGGCGCCGCCGTCGTGGTGGCGGGCGACCCGTGGCTGCCGCGCCTGCCGCGGTGGTACGTGGGCGACGCCATGGGGGTGCTGGCCGTGGCGCCTGCGCTCCTCGCCGCCCGGCGGGAGGCGTGGCGGTTCGACCGCCGAGCCGTCGCCACCGCCCCGGCGCTGGCCCTGGTGACCGCCGTCGCCTTCTGGCCCTGGGGCGGGCCCGCCGCCATCGGCCTGCCCTACCTCGTCATCCCGGTGCTGGTCCTGCTCGGCATCCGGGCGGGCGTCGGCGCGGCCGCCGTCGGGGTCCTCGCCGTGGCCGCCGTGGTGCAGGTGGTGACCGCCGTCGGCTCCGGGCCCTTCGGGACGAGCGGTGCGTTCGACGGCCTGGTGGTGGCGCAGCTGTTCCTCTTCATGGCGGCCACCACCGCGCTGCTGGTGGCGGCGCTGACCACCGCGCTGCTGGAGCGGACCAGGTCGGAGGCGACGCTGCGGTCCGAGGCCCTGACCGACGGACTGACGGGCCTGGCCAACCGGCGGCTGCTCGACGACCGCCTGGCGATGGCCGTCGGCCGCCTGGAGCGGGGCGACGGCCTGGCCGTGGTGGTCGTCGACCTCGACGGGCTCAAGCAGGTGAACGACCGGCTCGGCCACCGGTGCGGCGACGCCCTGCTCGTCGCCACCGCCGCCCGGCTGGCGGCGGCCATCAGGCCGGGCGACACGGCGGCCCGCCTGGGGGGCGACGAGTTCGTGGTGGTGTGCGAGGGCGTCGCCGGTGAGGCCGCCGTGGACGAGCTGGGGGGACGGATGGCGGCCGCCGTGAGCCGGCCGGTGGACTGGGAAGGGGTGGCCATCGACGTGCGGGCGAGCGTGGGCGTGGCCTGGGCCGGCGGCGGGAAGGTCGTCGAGCCGGCCCGGCTGCTCGACCGGGCGGACGGGGCGATGTACGAGGCCAAGCGGGCCGGTGGAGGGGTGGCCGTGGCCCGCACCCGGGTCCTCCACCCGGCCCCCGAGGCGCTCGACGCCGAGACCGCGGCCCGATGACGAGGCCCGGCCCGGCCCGTCGTGCCGGCCGGCCCCCCGGGGGTGGGCCGTCGTCCGCCGCCTCGGCCGGGGCCCGGGGGCCCGGTTGGTAGTGTCGCCGCCCATGGCGTCGGAGTGGAGGCCGGTGGCGGGGCAGGTGGCCCTGATCGAGCGGGAGGACGACGACGACCGGATGACGGGCGTGGTGCTCGCCGCCGAGCCGGGCTCCATCGTCGTCCACCTCGGCGGCGC
>JBKHXC010000015.1:0-2746 GCA_046566225.1 Acidimicrobiia bacterium | reverse complement strand
GACGTCCTCGCGCAGCACGACGCTGCCCGTGACGGTGGTGCCGCAGCCCACCACCCACGGCTGGGCGGCCGCCGGCGCCAGGTTGGCACCGAGCACCCAGATCACCCCGGCGACGCCGATCGCCATGCGGACTGCCGGACCTCGCGTCGCCATGAACCCCCCGTTCCGTCCCCGGACCACGCGGCACCTGCCCGCCGCCGGCGTGGCTCGGTCCCGAAGTCCTGGGGCCCCGCGCCCCGCTGAAGTATGAACGCTTTGCCCCTTCCGTTTCAAGGGCCAGTAGTGACATCTCTAAGCCGAGCCGGCGCTTCTCGTCCTTGGCCGGCCGCCCCGCCAGGGCGGTGCGGGTCTGTGGTGCCAACCGCTCCGAAGGCGACGATGGGCCGGGGGCGCGCCCCGCCGGCCGTGCCGCCCCGGAGGCCGGCGGGGCGAGCGGCGGCCGTGTCGGGGAGTGAGCCGTTTCGGGACGGCGAAGTAGCGGTCGGGCCGCCGTTTCGCTCCATCTTGAGGAAGGAATGCCCGCCGGTGCGTCGAACACCTGTCGCGCACGGGGCATGAGGGCGGAGGGACCGCCCTCGCGAGGTGGGGGCCGGTGGGCTCGCGCGCCCCGGGGGGATGGCGATGAGGGCGGACGAGCACGGCCCGCTGACGGCCCGGCCGGCGGCGGGCCCGTCACGGGAGCGTTGGCTCCGGGAGCGGGCGGCGGCGGCGCCCCGGCCGCTGCGCATCTTCTTCGAGGCCGAGCTGGGGTACTCGACGTGGGCGGCGTCCACCGGCCTGGGCCGCCGCGCCCGGCGCCGGGCGGAGGCCAGGGCGGCGGCGGCCCGGGGGCGCCTGGCCATGGTGCCCGCCTTCGCCGGCGACGGCCGGCGGCGACCGGCGGGGCTTGCCTCCCTGCCGCCCGAGGCCCAGCGCCGCCTGGCCCGCCGGCTCACGTCGGCCACAGTGGCCCTGGGCGCGCTGTCGCTCGCCACCAGCGCCAACCTGCGCACGGGCGGCGAGGGGCTGGTCTTCGAGCGCCTGGCCGGCGGCGGGCACGAGCAGGCGGAGGCGCTAGCGTCCATGAGCGCCGTCGACGCCGTCGCCGCCCTCAAGGGGCTGGCGAGCGACCTCACCACCCCGCCGGCCACCGCCCCGGCGGCCTCGGCCGCCGCGGTGGTGGCCCCGCCGACCGCCGTGGCGCCCGCCGCCGCCCCGGCCGGGGCGAGCCCGGCCGCGGCCGGGCCCCGGGTCCCCGACCGGCGGGGCGCCCTCCCGGTGGGCAAGGGGATGTGGATCTGGCTGGCCGACCACGCCGAGGGCGGCGACGCCAGCGCCATCGTGGCCCGGGCGCAGGCGGTGGGCCTCACCCACCTCATCGTGCGCACGGCGTCGCTGAGGGAGGGCTTCTACGCCGGGCCCTTCCTCGACCGCCTCCTGCCCCTGGCCCACGCCGCCAACATCCGGGTGTACGCCTGGGACTTCCCCTGGCTCCACGACGTGGACGGCGACGTGGCCCGCGCCGTCCAGGCCATCACCCACACCACGCCCGACGGCCACCGGGTCGACGGCTACGTGGCCGACATCGAGCTGCAGAGCATGGGCGTGAACGTCACCCCGCACACCGGCCGCCACTTCGGTGCCGCCCTGCGCCGGGCCGTGGGGCCCGACTACCCGCTCATCGCCTGCGTGCCCCGGCCCAACCCGGCGCTCACCCGGTACCCGATGGCCGACGTGGTGTCGGCCTTCGACGCCATCGCGCCCATGGTGTACTGGCTCCACGGCGACCCGGTGGCGCACAGGGTCGGCACCCTGCGGGACCTGTTCCCGTACGGCAAGCCCATCCTCCCCGTCGGGCAGGCCTACGACGCCGGGGCCGAGGGGGGGCCGCCCGGCGTCCCCCGGCGGGAGGCGCTCATCCGCTTTATGCAGGCGGGCGACGCCCTGGGCGCCACCAGCGTGTCGTGGTGGTCGTGGCAGCACGCCAACCAGGAGGCGTGGGACGCCATCCGCGACGCGGCGGAGTTCCGCCTGCCCGCCGGCGACCCGGCCCTGTACACCCACGGCCAGGTCATGGCCTACCAGACCCTCCTGTCGAGCCTCGGCTTCCCCAGCCCCATCGACGGCCGGTGGGGCGAGGCCACCGACCAGGCGGTGCGGGCCTACCAGCAGGCCGCCAACCTCCCGGTCACCGGCGTGATCGACGAGGCCACCCGCCACATCCTGCTCACCCCCTTCCCCCCGCCGGTGCGGCCCCAGCCCTGACCGGCGCCGGAGGGACGGGCGAGGATCCCGCCGTGGCGGTCCTTTTCGACCAGCTCCTGGCCTCGGGGCGCTCCAGGCCCAGGGCCTTCAGGTCATGGAGCGGCGCCGGCCGGGGCGGGGACGACCTGCTCGGACCACCCGGTGCCGGCCTCGCCGGCCACGGCGACGCGGCGCAGAGCCCGCTCCAGGGTGGCCCGCCGGTCGCCCCGTTCCAGGCGCAGGGGCGCCCGCAGGAGCACGGCGCCCGTGCGGGCCTCGTCGCCCTCGGCGTGGAAGGGCGCGCCGCCGTCGAGCCGGCCGCCCAGCCAGGCGGAGGGCGTGAACCAGTCGACGGCCGGGCCCCAGGCGTGGCGGCGCCACCCGGCGCCCTCGAAGGCGATGGTCTCCACCCGGCGGCCGCCGCCCACCAGGACCTCCCCGTGGACGGCGCACGGCTGGCCGTAGGCCGCCTGGGCGCCCACCACGGGGGCCAGCGCCTCCCACTCCAGGTCGAGCCCCAGCC
>JBKHXC010000014.1:0-2115 GCA_046566225.1 Acidimicrobiia bacterium | reverse complement strand
CGATCCGCCACGCCCTGTCCGGCTACCTCGACCTGGTCAACATCATCCTCGCCGCCGGCGGCGGCCTGGAGACGGCGCTGCACGGGGCGGCCGAGGCCGGCGGGGGCTCCGCCTTCGCCGATCTCCGCCGCTGCCTTGACCGGGCCCGCCTCACCGGCCGCACCCCCTGGGAGGGCTTCGCCGATCTGGGCGCCCGCCTCGGCGTGGCCGAGCTCGAGGAGCTGGCCGCCAGCGTGGCCCTGGCCGGCGCCCAGGGGGCGCGCATCCGCCGGTCGTTGGCCGCCAAGGCCGACGCCCTGCGCGCCCACCAGGTGGCCGAGTGCGAGACGGCGGCCGAGGCCGCCACCGAGCGCATGACCATCCCCGTCGCCGTGCTGCTGTTCGGCTTCTTGGCCTTCATCGCCTACCCGGCCGTCCAGGCCATCACCACCGTGTCCAACCAGGTCCCCCGCTGAACCGACCCGACAAGGAGGTAACCCCATGACCGCCACCGATCTCGCCCGCACCACCCTCGCCTACCTCGCCGCCCGCCTGCGCATCGGCGAGCGGCGGGAGGACGGCCTGACCACCACCGAGATCGCCGTGCTCAGCTTCTTGCTGGTGGGCGGAGCCATCCTGGTGGCCGGCATCATCGTGGTGGCGGCCAAGGGCAACGCCGAGCGCATCCCCGAGGCCACCATCCCGGCCACGTGACGGCCCGGGCCGACGAGGCGGGCGTGACCGCCACCCAGCTGGCCGTGGTCATGCCCGCCGTGCTGTTCCTCATCATGCTCGTCGTCCAGTACGGGCTGTGGGCGCATGCCCGCCAGGTGGCCACCGCGGCGGCCCAGGCCGGCGTGGACGCGGCGCGGGTGCCCACGGGCACCGAGGCCGACGCCACCGCCGCCGCCCAGGCGACCGCCGCGGGCTCGGCCGCCCTGTCCGCCGTGGTGGTCAGCGTGCGCACCGGGGCCGCCTCGGTGGCGGTGCGGGTGCACGGCGACGCCCCCCGCCTGGTCCCCGGCATCGCCTGGCACGTGGCGGCGGCGGCCGAGGCGCCGCTCGAGCGCTTCGTGCCGGCGGCGGAGCGCTGAGCATGGCCGGGCGACGGGGCGAGGAGGGCTCGGCGGCGGTGGAGGCGGCGGTCATCGCCCCCGCCCTGCTGGCCCTGCTGCTGGTCGTGGTGCTGGCCGGGCGGGTGGCCCAGGCCGAGGCCGACGTGCGCCGGGCCGCCGCCGTGGCCGCCCGGGCTGCCTCGCTGGCCGCTGGTCCCGAGGCGGCGGCCGACGCCGCCCGCCGGGCGGCGGCCGCCGAGCTGGCCGGCGCCGGGGTGGCGTGCGCCCGCCTCGACACCGCCGTCGACACCACCGCCTTCGCCCCGGGGGGCGTGGTCGCGGTGTCGGTGTCGTGCATGGCGTCGTTCGCCGACCTGGCCGCCCTCGGCGTGCCCGGCGAGCGCCGCTTCGACGCCCGCTCCGCCCAGGTCGTCGACCGCTTCCGGGCCGAGGCCGGCTCGTGAGGCCCGCCGGCGAGGAGGGGATGGTGGCCGCCTTCGCCGCCGTGGTGGCCGTGTCGTTGGTGATGGTGGCCGGCATGGTCCTCGACGGCGGACGGGTGGTTGCCGCCCAGGCGACCGCCCGCGACCTGGCCTCGGCGGCGGCCCGGGCCGGCGCCCAGGAGCTCGACGTCGAGCGCGTGCGGGGCGACGGCGCCCCCCTCCTCGACCCCGGCCGGGCCGAAGCTGCCGCCCTGGCCTTCCTCGACGCCTCGGGCGTGACCGGCACCGTGGCAGTCGAGGGGGCGGCTGTCACCGTGGTGGTCACCCTGCGCCAGCCCATGGCCATCCTCCCGGTGGCCGACCGCACGGTGCGCGTCTCGCATACCGCCACCGCCCTCGACCGCCCAGAGGTGGGGCCGTGAGACGGCTGCGGGCCGTGCTGGCCCAGGCCGCGCTGGTCGCCCTGGTCCTCGGGCCGCCGGCTGCCCTGGTCCGCTTCGTCGGCTGGCCCCTGCCTCGCTCCCTTCCGGACCTCGACGCGCTGGGCGAGGCTCTCCGCAGCGGCATCGACGACCGCGTGGTGGTCAACGTCCTGGCTTGCCTGGCCTGGGTGCTGTGGGCCCAGCTGGCCCTGGCCG
>JBKHXC010000013.1:0-4819 GCA_046566225.1 Acidimicrobiia bacterium | reverse complement strand
CCGGTCGAGGAGGAGCGCCACGCCCGGCCCCCGCTCCCCGGCGGGGGACCCGGTGACGCCGGCCGCCGGCGGGCCCTGGTGCTCGCCGGCGCCGGGGCCCTGGTCGTCGCCGCCGGCGCCCTCCGGTGGCTGCTCGGCGCCTCGCGCCGGGCCGAGGGCGCCCTGTCGTCGACGGCGTGGCGCCCGGGAGTCCCGCTGGTGGACGAGCAGGGGCGGCGGGTCTCCGCCTCCTCGGGCGCCCCGGGCGCCGTCGTCACGGTGTGGCCCGAGGGGCACCTGGGCGACGACGACGCCCAGGCGGTGCTGGTGCACCTCGGCCCGGGCCAGGCGGTGACCGGCCCCGGACGCCAGGAGTGGACGGCGAGCGGCTTCGTCGCCTACTCCCGGCTGTGCACCCACATGGGCTGCCCGGTGGCGCTGTACCAGGTGGAGGCCAACGTGCTCGTCTGCCCCTGCCACCAGGCGACCTTCGACGTGCTGCGGGGGGCCCGCCCCGTGCTGGGCCCCGCCCGCCGGCCGCTCCCCCAGCTGCCGCTGGCCGTGGACGGGGCCGAGGGCGTGCTGGTCGCCGGCGGCGACTTCTCGGCCCCGGTGGGGCCGGGGTACTGGGGCCGCAGGAGGTGAGGCGGGCGGCGGCGGAGGGCGCCTCGGTGGCCCGGAGGGCGATGGCCACCGCCGGGCGCAAGGTCTTCCCCGACCACTGGTCCTTCCTGCTGGGCGAGATCGCCGCCTACTCCCTGGTCGTGCTGTTCGGCACGGGCATCGCCCTCGCCTTCGTCTTCGACGCCAGCGACGCCCGGGTGGTGTACGACGGCGACTACGAGCCCCTGGCCGGCGTCGAGATGTCCCGGGCCTACCGGTCCGTCGTCGACCTCAGCTTGGGTGGGACGGCCGGCCTGGCCCTGCGCCAGACCCACCACTGGGCGGCCCTGGTGTTCGTCGGCGCCATCGCCCTGCACGCCTGCCGGGTGTTCTTCACCGGCGCCTTCCGCCGCCCCCGCCGCCTCAACTGGTCGATCGGCGTCACCCTGCTGGCACTCGCGCTGCTCACCGGGTTCGCCGGCGTCGCCCTGCCCGACGACGTGCTGGGCGGGACGGGCGCCCGCATCGGCTACGCCAGCGTCCTGTCCGTGCCCGTCGTCGGCCCCGGCCTCGCCTTCTGGGTCTTCGGCGGGGAGTTCCCCGGCGCCCAGATGGTCAACCGCCTCTGGCTGTTCCACGTCTTCGTCCTGCCTCTCGCCATCGCCGGGGCGTTCGGGTCCCACCTGTGGCTGCTGTGGCGCCAGACCCACACCCAGATGCCCGGGCCCTGGCGGCGCGACCGGTCGATCGCCGGCGACCGCCTGTGGCCACGGCACCTGGCGAGGACGTCGGCGCTGTTCGCCGTCGTGGTGGCCGTGCTCGGGGCGCTGGGCGCCACCGTGCAGGTCAACCCGGTGTGGCTCCACGGGCCCTTCGACGAGGGAGCGGCGACCGTCCCCGCCGGGCCCGACTGGTTCCTCATGTGGATCGAGGGCGCCCTGCGGATCGTGCCCGCGGTGGGCGTGGAGCTGGGCTCGTTCGAGGTCCCCAGCCCGTTCTTCGTGGGCGTGGCCCTCCCCCTCGCCTTCTTCGCCCTGCTCTACGCCTGGCCCCTGATCGAGGAGCGGGCCACCGGCGACCGCGCCGAGCACCACACCCTGGAGCGGCCGGCCGACCGGCCGGTGCGCGCCGCGCTCGGGTCCACCGCCCTGAGCGTGCTGGCGGTGCTGGGCCTGGCCGCCAACCACGACTACCTCGGCTCGGTCCTGGGCGTGTCGATCGAGGACATGACGGCGGCGTTCCGCCTGCTGCTGGTCGTCGTGCCACCGAGCGTCGGGGCGGTGGTGTTCGTCCTCGCCCGCCAGCGCTCCGGTGCCCGCCGACCGGCCGGCGCCCGTCGCCGGGCCCCGGCCGCGTGAGCCGCCGGCTGGCGGCCGCCGCCCTCGTCGCCCTCGCCCTGGGGGCCTGCGGGCAGGGCTCGGTGCTCGACCCGGCCGGGCCCGCGGCCCGGGCCGTGGAGCGGCTGTGGTGGGTCATGCTGGGCCTGGGCGTGGCGGTGTGGGCCGCGGTGGCCGTCCTCCTCGGCGCCGCCGCCCGGCGGGGCCGGCGGGGCGCACCCGGCGGGGAAGGGCCGGGACAGGGGGAGAGCGTGCGCCTCGTGGTGGGCGGCGGCGTCGTGCTCCCGGTGGTGGTGCTCGTGCCCCTGGCCGTGTACGTGCTCGTGGTCTCCGACCGGCTGAGCCACGACCCCCGTCCCGGCGACCTGGCCGTCGAGGTGGTGGGGCACCAGTTCTGGTGGGAGCTGCGCTACCCGGGGACCGGCGCCGTCACCGCCAACGAGCTGCACGTCCCGGTGGGGCGCCCGGTGGTGCTGACCATGCGGTCGGCCGACGTGATCCACAGCTTCTGGGTCCCCGCCGTCCACGGCAAGATCGACCTCATCCCGGGCCAGGAGACGCACCTGCGCTTCGAGGTCGACCGGGTGGGGACCTTCGCCGGGGCGTGCGCCGAGTTCTGCGGCATCCAGCACGCCGGCATGAGGCTGCGGCTGGTGGCCCGGCCGGAGGCCGAGTTCGAGCGGTGGCTCGCCCGCCAGTCGGCCGACGCCGTGGCCCCGTCGCGCCCCGAGCACCGCCGGGGCCTGGAGGCGTTCCAGGCGGTCGGGTGCGGGACCTGCCATCGCATCCGGGGCACCGGAGCCGCCGGGAGGGCGGGCCCCGACCTCACCCACCTGGCGTCGCGGGAGACCCTGGGCGCCGGGGTGCTCGAGAACCGGCGGGGCCAGCTGGCCGGGTGGGTCCTCGACGCCCCGGCCCAGAAGCCGGGCGTGCTCATGCCGCCCCAGCCGGTGCCGCCCGGCGACCTCGACGCCCTGCTGGACTACCTGGAGGCGCTCGAGTGACGGCGGCGGTCACCTCGCCGCGGCTGGTGTCGGCGTGGGCCGGTCGGGGCGGCGTCGCCGGGTTCCTCACCGCCGTGAACCACAAGGACATCGGCGCCCGGTTCGTCGTCACCGCCTGCGGGTTCCTGGTGGTGGGCGGCGTCGAGGCCCTCGTCATGAGGGCGCAGCTGGCCCGGCCCGACGGCACCGTGCTCGGCCCCGAGGCCTACAACCAGGCGTTCACGATGCACGGCACCACCATGATGTTCCTCTTCGCCATCCCCGTCCTGGAGGGGATCGCCATGTACGTGGTGCCACTCATGATCGGCACCCGCGACATGCCGTTCCCCCGGCTGAACGCCTTCGGCTACTGGGTCTACCTCTTCGGCGCGCTGCTGCTGCACGCCAGCTTCCTCACCGGCGACGTGCCCGACGGCGGGTGGTTCGCCTACGTGCCCCTGACCGACCGCACCTTCTCGCCCGGCAGCAACCTCGACTTCTGGCTGATCGGCGTGACCTTCGTGGAGGTCTCCGGGATCGTCGGCGCCGTGGAGCTGGTCGTGCTGATCCTCCGCCACCGGGCGCCCGGGATGGCGCTCGGGCGCATGCCGCTGTTCGTGTGGAGCGTCCTCGTCATGGCCGGGATGATGCTGCTGGCGTTCCCGGCGGTGATCGCCGCCTCGCTGCTCCTGGAGCTGCAGCGCAAGGCCGGCCTGCCGTTCTTCGAACCCGGGCTGGGCGGGAACTCGCTGCTGTGGCAGCACCTGTTCTGGATCTTCGGGCACCCGGAGGTCTACATCATGCTCCTGCCCGCCGCCGGCGTCGTCTCCACCGTCGTCGCCGTCGGCTCGCGGCGGCCCATCGTGGGGTACCCGTTCGTCGTGGCGGCCCTGGTGACCATCGCCTTCTTGTCCTTCGGGCTGTGGGTCCACCACATGTTCTCGGTGGGCATCCCCGTGCTGGCCCTGGGCCTGTTCTCGGTGGCCAGCTCGGCCATCGCCGTCCCGAGCGGCATCCAGGTGTTCGCCTGGCTGGCCACCATGCTCCAGGGCCGGCCCCGGTGGACCACTCCCATGCTCTTCGTCGCCGGCTTCCTGCTCACCTTCGTCGCCGGCGGCATCACCGGCGTGATGGTCGCCGCCGTGCCCTTCGACTGGCAGGCCCACGACAGCTTCTTCGTCGTGGCCCACTTCCACTACGTGCTCATCGGGGGCGTCGTCTTCCCCATCTTCGGGGCCCTGCACCACTGGTTCCCCAAGATGACGGGCCGGGTGCCGAGCGAGCGGGTGGGGCGCGCCTCGTTCTGGCTCACCTTCGCCGGGTTCCACGTCACCTTCTTCCCCCAGCACGTCCTGGGCCTGCTCGGCATGCCCCGGCGGGTCTACACCTACGGCGGGGGCGACGGCCTCGGGGGCTACAACCTGGTGTCCACGGCCGGGGCGTTCGCCCTCGCCGCCGGCGTGGCGCTGTTCCTCGCCAACCTCGTCGTCGCCTGGCGATCGGGGCCCGGCGCCCCCGACGACCCGTGGGAGGCCGGGACCTTCGAGTGGGCGACGTCGTCCCCGCCGCCCCCGCAGAACTTCACCACCCTCCCCGTCGACCTGGAGGACGAGCGGGGCGGCGGGGGCCCACCCGGGCGGCTGGCCGCTGCGCTCGAGGAGCTGTCGGCGCCCGACGGCGACGTGCGCGAGCAGCTGGTGACGACGTGGTCGTCGGCCCTTCCCGAGGCGGTGGTGGGCCTGTCCGGGCCGTCCTACTGGCCCCTGGCGACGGCGGCGGCGCTGGCGGTGGCGCTGGCCGGCCTGCTGGTCGACGCCCCCGCCGCCGCCCTCGCCGGCGCCGTGGCGGCCGTCCTCGCCCTGGTCGGCTGGCTCGACCCCCGGGAGGCAGCCCGGGACCGTACCACGCCCCGCCCCC
>JBKHXC010000012.1:0-3119 GCA_046566225.1 Acidimicrobiia bacterium | reverse complement strand
CAGCCGGTCGTCCTCGAAGGACCCCCGCCCCCACCACGACGTGACCACCAGGTCGATGCCCGCCTGCGCCATCTCCGCCATGTGGCCCTGGAGCACGGCCGGGTCGCTGCTGGAGTAGGCGCCCCGCTGGGGGTAGAAGTCGGCCGCCACGTCCTCCGGGGGACGGCGGTTGTTCCCCTCCCAGTGGCGCCACTCGCCGTCCCGGTCGGGCGTGGCGTACCACGGGTAGTAGAAGGCCGCCACCTCCGGGGTCACCCGGGCGGGCGCCGCCACCATGCCGACGACGGGCGCGCTCAGCCGCTGCCCACCGGTGCTGCCGGCGAACGCGGCGTCCCCGAAGGAGAAGACGCCGCCGTCGCCCGCCGTCATCCAGTAGCCCACCTTCCGGGGCGCCGCCGCCATCGCCACGATGGGCCGGTTGAGCGGGGAGGCGCCCATCGAGCCCAGGAACGGGGCGTCGCCGAAGGCGAACACCCCGCCGTCGGAGGCCACCATCCAGTACCCCCGCCCCGACGGGCTGGTGGCCATGGCGACGATGGGCTGGTTGAGCCGGATGGCCCCCGTGGAGCCCCGGAAGGCGGCGTCGCCGAAGGCGAACACGCCGCCGTCGGAGGCGACCAGCCAGTAGCCGCGCCCGGACGGGGTGGCCACGATGGCCACCACCGGGCGGTTGAGCGGCACGGCGCCCATGGAGCCGTGGAAGGCGGCGTCGCCGAAGGCGAACACGCCGCCGTCGGAGGCGGCCAGCCAGTAGCCGTTGCCGGAGCGGGTGGCGGCCATGCCGACGACCGGGCGGTTCAGCCGGGAGCCGCCGGTGGACCCGGAGAACCCCGCTTGCCCGAACGCGAACACCCCGCCGTCGGTGCCCACGAACCAGTACCCGGCGGACGTCGGCGGCGGGGTCGCCGCCGCCGCCGGGGCGGCCGCGCCCGGCCCCATCCCGGCCACCACCGCGACCACCGCCACCACCGCCGTGCCCATCGTCCGCCTCATGGGGCGCCAGTCTGCCGTGCGCGGGCGGGAGCCGTCGCTCAGGCGACCGGCCGCCCGGCCCCCCGACGGGTCGGGGCCACGATCCGGCCGGTCGGGGTCCAGGACCCCGACCCGACGGGTCCCGACCGTCGGGAGCCTCAGTCCTTCAGCTCGGGCACGCCCATGGTGCGGGCGGCGGCCGTCCAGGCGTCGGTCCTCGGCCACACGACGATGTCGCGGCCGTCGGCCACCTCGGGATCGAGGGTGAAGATCACGACCTCGCCCTCCGGCCCCTGTCGCCACATGTCGGGGGGGAAGGGCATCACGCCGGTGGAGTAGGCGCACACCCGGTCCCAGGGGACCTCGAGGGAGATGTTGCGGACCCGGGCCCTCCCCCGCCCCTCCCGGGTCACCTCGTCGAACATGACGATGCGCCGCTGGGTCGCCGTGGTGTAGCGGGGCGCGGAGACCTCGCTCAGCAGGATGCCCTGGAGGAAGCCCTCGCCGCACGCGCCCTCCAGCTCGTGCTCGCCGTCGGCCAGCCAGCCCATGGCGTGGCCGCCGTCCCTACGGCCGGCGGGGGCTCTTGGTGGGGCGGGTGGCCGAGGGCTCGGCGGCCGCCGCCCTGGCCGCCCGGCGGGCCTCCCGCGCCGCCTTCGCCCGCCGCGCCGCCGCCAGCGCCCGGGCCTCGGGGCTGAGCGCCTCGTCGCCGCGAGGCTCCGGTTCGGCCGCCGCCGCCCGGCTCCCGCCCGCCAGGGCTGGCTTGGCCTTCCCATCCCCCCCCGCCGCTCCCGCCCTCGGCGACGGCGCCCGCCGGCCGCCGGGCGGGGCGCCGGCGGCCCTGGCGCCGGCGGCCTTCTTGGCGACCGCCCGCCCGGTGGCCGCCCTCCTGCTGGCCGCCTCGGTGGTGGCCGCCTCGGTGGTGGCCGCCCTCGCGGCCGTCGCCTTCTTGGTGGCCGCCCTCCCGGCCGCCTTCTTGGCCGCCCCCTTGGTGGCCGCCGCCTTCTTGGCGGTGGCCTTCTTGGCGGTGGCCTTCTTGGCGGTGGCCTTCTTGGCGGTGGCCTTCTTGGCCGCCTTGCGCCCACCGGGGGCCCCGTCCTCGGCCGCCTCCCGGGCCGCCCTGGCCGACATCCGCTCGTTGCGCTCCCGGATCAGGGCGCCGGTCTGGGCGGCCGCCATGTTCATCATCCCCGGCGGCTTGCCGCGGCGCAGCACGTTGAGCTGGTGGGCCGAGACGGCGGCGGACGGCTCGTCGTCGCCCTCCACCGGCTGGAGGCGGGCGGTGCGCTCCCGGTACTCGCGCTGGAGGCGCTCCTGGCGCTCGAGGACCTCCCGCAGGGCCCGGTCGCGCTGGGCCTCCACCGACGACGGGTCGAGGCGGGGCCGGGCGTAGTCCTCGATGCGCCCCGACCGCCCACGCGACTCGGCCCAGTCGCGCAGCGCCAGCTCGGTGACCAGCTCCTCCTCCTCCTCGGCGCTGCGGGGGCCCTCCAGGGCGTCCTCGCCCTCGCCGTCGTCGTCGTCGTAGCCGGCCACCCGGCCGCCGAAGCCGGGTGAGCGGGCCCCTTCCCGGGCCGGCGGGGACGCCGGACGGGGGAAGGCGGGCCGGGCCGGGCGGGCCGAGGGGAACGACGACGCGCCACCCCCCGGGGGACCGCCGGACCGTCGGGTCATTCGCTCGATCTCAGCCGCCGCCTCCCGCTCGGCGTCCTCGCGCGACGAACCTTCGCCCCCGAACCGCGGCTTCTTCACGTGGGGGATCCTAGCGTTCGGGCCGGCCCCCGCAGCCCGCCGCGACGGCGCGGTGGCGCCCGGCGGGTGACTAGTCCGATCGGGCCAGCCGCAAATGGCCCTCAGGACGGAGCCCGTCCTTCACGACACAACCCCCAACGGACCACTCCGACTGGGGGAGATCATGAAGGCGCACGACGGCATCAGGCTCGGGGGGGCGACCCGGCGCACGGCTGCGCTGGCGCTGGCGGCGCTGTGCCTCGGTGCCGCCGCCGTGGTCGGCACACCGGGCCGGGCCGAGGCGGCCCAGTGCCCGCCGGGCACCGTGCAGCTCGGGATCTTCTGCGTCCGCGACAACACCGCCACCACCGTCCCGGCGCCGGCGACGACGACCACGACGGCGCCGGCGGCTCCCC
>JBKHXC010000011.1:0-8083 GCA_046566225.1 Acidimicrobiia bacterium | reverse complement strand
CCAGGTCGTGGTCCACCTGCTGTGTGCGGCGGTGGAGTGTGCCCTTCCCGACGCCACCGCTCCCGCGGCCCGAGCGATCCCGAGCGGCGCCAGCGGGGTCGGGGTGGTGGTGGTGGGCGACGCCCTGCTCGACCGGGACCTGGTCGGGGAGGTCACCCGGCTGTGCCCCGACGCCCCGGTGCCGGTGGTGGACGTGGCCGAGCAGACGTCGCGCCCGGGCGGGGCGGGGCTGGCCGCCCTGCTGGCCGCCGGCGACGGCCGCCCCGTCACCCTGGTGACCGCCCTGGGCCGCGACGCCGCCGGCCGGGAGCTGGCCGCCCTGCTGGCCGGCGCCGGCGTGGAGGTGGTGGACGTGGGGCTGTGCGGCCCGACCCCGGAGAAGGTGCGGGCCCGGGCGCCCGGCCACCCCCTGGTGCGCCTCGACCACGGCGGCCCCCCGGCGCCGGTGGGCGCCCTGACCCGGGCGGCGGCGGCGGCCGTCGCCGCCGCCGACGCCGTGCTGGTGGCCGACTACGGCCGGGGCCTGCCCGCCTCCCCCGAGCTGCGCCGCGCCCTCGGGGCCCTGCCCCGGCGCCGGCCGGTGGTCTGGGACCCCCACCCCCGGGGCGCCGAGCCGGTCCCCGGCGCCCGCCTGGTCACCCCCAACCGGTCCGAGGCCGGGCTGGGGGCGGGCGAGGGAGTGGCCTCCGCCGCCGCCCGGGCCGGGGAGCTGGCCGCCCGGTGGCGGGCGGTGGGCGTCGCCGTCACCCTGGGCGCCCAGGGGGCGGTGCTGGTGGAGGAGGGGTCGCCGCCGCTGGCCGTGCCCACCGCCGGTGCGGTGGCGGGCGACCCGTGCGGGGCGGGGGACCGCTTCGCCTCGGCCGCCGCCGGCCTGCTGGCCGACGGGGCCCTCCCGTCGGAGGCGGTGGCGGCCGCGGTGGCCGCCGCCTCCGGCTTCGTGGCCGCGGGCGGGGCCGCCGCCGTGCGCCTGGAGGCGCTGGCGCCCTCCCCGCCGGCGCCGGCGGCCGAGCCCGGCCCGGGGCCGTTCGAGCTGGCGGCCCGGGGGCGGGAGGGCGGCGGCACCGTGGTGGCCACCGGCGGGTGCTTCGACCTGCTCCACGCCGGCCACGTCAGCGTCCTGGAGGCGGCCCGGGCCCTGGGCGACTGCCTGATCGTGTGCCTCAACTCGGATGCGTCGGTGCGCCGGCTCAAGGGCCCGGGGCGGCCCCTCCAGACCCAGGGCGACCGGGCCCGGGTGCTGTCGGCGCTGGGCTGCGTGGACGGCCTGGCGGTGTTCGACGACGACACCCCGGTGCCCACCCTCGAGCGCCTGCGGCCCCACCTGTTCGCCAAGGGCGCCGACTACGACCTGGGCCGCCTGCCTGAGGCGGCGGTGCTGGAGCGCTGGGGCGGCCGGGCCGTCGTGCTTCCCTACCTGGAGGGGCGCTCCACCACCCGGCTGGTGCAGGAGGCGGCCGGCCGTGGCTGACCGCCCCCTCGGCACCGTCCTCGTCACCGGCGGGTCCTCGGGCCTGGGGGCGGCCGTGGTCGGGGCCGTCCTCGACGCCGGCGGGACGCCGGTGGTCGTCGACCTGCGCCCCCCGGCGGTGGGCGGCGTGGACGCCGAGGCGGTCGACCTGGCCGACGGCCGGGCGGCCGAGGCGGCGGTCCGGGCCCTGGCCGGGCGCCACCACGGCCTCGACGCCGTCGTCACCGCCGCCGGCACCGACGCCTGCGGCCTGCTGGGCGAGGTGGCGGCCGAGGCGTGGGAGCGGGTGGTGCTGGTGAACCTGCTGGGGACGGCGGCCGTGGTCCGGGCCGCCCTGCCCCACCTGGAGGCCTCGGGCGGGCGGGTGGTCACGGTGGCGTCCACCCTGGGCCTGCGCCCCCTGTCCGACGCCACCGCCTACTCGGCCAGCAAGTTCGGCGTCGTGGGGTTCACCCGGGCGCTGACCCTGGAGCTGGCCGGCCGGGTGGGCGTCACCCTGCTGGTGCCCGGCGGGATGTCGACGGCCTTCTTCGACGAGCGGGACCCCAAGTACCGGCCCCCGGCCGACGCCAAGCTGGCCCGCCCCGAGGACGTGGCCGGCGCCGTGCTGTTCGCCCTGTCCCAGCCGCCCGGCATCGAGGTGCGGGAGCTGGTCGTCACGCCCCCCACCGAGCCGTCGTGGCCGTGAGCGGCCGGGCGGAGGCCGGCGGCGGGCGGCCCCTGCTCGTGGCCCTGCGGGCCCTGGGCCTGGGCGACGTGCTCACCTGCCTCCCCGCCCTGCGCGCCCTGGCCGGCGCCTTCCCCGGCCACCGCCGGGTCCTGGCCGGGCCACCGGGCCCCGGGGAGCTGGCCGTGGCCGCCGGCGCGGTCGACGAGGTCCTGCCCGCCGAGCCGCTGGCCCCGCTGGCCGGGCTGCCCGGCCCGGTGGACGTGGCCGTCAACCTGCACGGGCGCGGCCCGCAGAGCCACCGGGTGCTCCGGGCCCTGCGGCCCCGGCGCCTCGTCGCCTTCGGGACGGCGGGCGTCGCCGGGCCGGCGTGGCGGCCGGGTGAGCACGAGGTGCTGCGGTGGTGCCGGCTGCTGGAGGAGTGCGGCATCCCCGCCGACCCCGCACGCCTGGACCTCGACCCGGCGGCCCTGCCCCCCTGCCGGGAGGCGCCCGGCGCCACCATCGTCCACCCCGGCGCCGCCCACGCCGCCCGGCGCTGGCCGGCGGAGCGGTGGGCGGCGGTGGCCCGGGCCGAGGCCGACCGGGGCCGGCGCGTCCTGGTCACCGGCGGGCGCCACGAGGTGGGCCTGGCCCGGCGGGTGGCGGGGCGGGCCGGCCTGGCCCCCGACGCCGTGCGGGCGGGCGAGACGGACGTGGCCGGGCTGGCCGCCCTGGTCGCCACCGCCGGGCGGGTGGCGTGCGGCGACACCGGCGTCGCCCACCTGGCCACCGCCCTGGGCCGGCCGTCGGTCGTGCTCTTCGGCCCCGTCCCGCCCTCGGAGTGGGGCCCGCCGCCCGATCGCCCCCACCACGTGGCCCTGTGGGCCGGCCGCCGGGGCGACCCGCGCGGGGAGCGGGTCGACCCCGGCCTCCTCGACATCGGCGTGGCCCAGGTGGTGGCCGCCCTGCGCGGCCTCCCCGACCGCCCGCCCGTCCCCCTTGCGGTGGGCTAGGGCTTCGACCTCCTTCCTTTCGCTTCGCTCACTCGATGCGGTCGGGTCGGGCCGTGGTCCGCTGCGAGCTGGGGGGCACCATCGAGAACCAGAAGTACCCGTGGGCGGGCAGGGTGACGAGGTAGGGCCGGTCCTCGACCACCGGGAACGGCGCGCCCCCCAGCACCTCCACCGGCACCAGGCCGCGGAAGGACCGCAGGTCGAGCTGGGCCGGCTGGGGCGAGCGGCTGAGGTTGTTCACGCACAGCACGACCTCGTCGCCCAGGCGGCGGGCGAAGGCCAGCACCGCGGGGTTGGCGGCGTCGAGCACCTCCAGGGAGCCGCCGCCGAGCACCGCCGCGTGGCGCCGCCGGACCGCCAGCATGGCCCGTACCCAGTGCAGGAACGAGCCCGGGTTGCGCCGCTGGGCCTCGACGTTGACCGCCTGGTAGCCGTACACCGGGTCCATCAGGGGAGGGAGGTAGAGGCGGGCGAAGTCGGCCCGGCTGAAGCCGGCGTTGCGGTCCGGGTTCCAGTGCATGGGCGTGCGCACGCTGTCGCGGTCGCCCAGGTAGATGTTGTCGCCCATGCCCAGCTCGTCGCCGTAGTAGAGGATCGGGCTGCCGGGCAGGGAGAACAGCAGGGCGTGGAGCAGCTCGGCCACCCGCCGGTCGTTGTCCACCAGGGGGGCCAGGCGCCGGCGGATGCCCAGGTTGAGCTTCATGCGGGGGTCCGACGCGTACTCGGTGTACATGAAGTCCCGCTCGTCGTCGGTGACCATCTCCAGGGTCAGCTCGTCGTGGTTGCGGAGGAACTGGCCCCACTGGCACCCGGGGGGGATCTCGGGCGTGGCGGCCAGCGTCGCCGTGATGGGATCCGCCCGGCCCCGGCGCAGGGCCATGAACATGCGGGGCATGAGGGGGAAGTGGAAGCACATGTGGCACTCGTCGCCGTCGCCGAAGTAGTCGACGACGTCGGCCGGCCACTGGTTGGCCTCGGCCAGCAGGACCCGGCCGGGGAAGTCGGCGTCCACCTCCTTGCGCAGCCGCTTCAGGAACTGGTGGGTCTCCGGGAGGTTCTCGCAGTCGGTGCCGTCGCGCTCGAAGAGGTAGGGGACGGCGTCGAGGCGCAGCCCGTCGAGGCCGATGTCCAGCCAGAAGCGGACGACGTCGAGCATGGCGTCCTGGACCTCGGGGTGGGCGTAGTTGAGGTCGGGCTGGTGGGAGAAGAACCGGTGCCAGTAGTACTGCTCGCGCCGCGGGTCCCACGTCCAGTTGGACGACTCGGTGTCGACGAAGATGACCCGGGCGTCCGGCCAGCGCTCCGAGTCGTCGCTCCACACGTACCAGTCGGCCTTGGGGTTGGTGCGGTCCTGGCGGGACTCCTGGAACCAGGGGTGGGCGTCGCTGGTGTGGTTGACGACCAGGTCGGCGATGACGCGGATCCCCCGCTTGTGCGCCTCCTCCACCAGGGTCTCGACGTCGGCCAGGTCCCCGTACTCGGCCAGCACGGAGAAGTAGTCGGAGATGTCGTAGCCGCCGTCGCGCAGGGGGGACTGGTAGAACGGCAGGAGCCAGATGCAGTCGACGCCCAGCCAGCGCAGGTAGTCGAGCTTGCGGCACACCCCCCCCAGGTCGCCGGTGCCGTCGTCGTCGCCGTCGAAGAAGGCGCGCACGTACAGCTCGTAGAACACGGCGCGCTGGTACCAGCGCTCGTCCTCCTCGATGGCGGTGATCTCGCCGGTGTGGTCGGGCTCGCGTGCCGGCCCGCCGGTCCCGGGCGAGTCGGTGGCACTGGGCGGGATCGGGCACCCCCGTCGGCTCGTGGTCGGGTGGAGTGCTACCCGCCCCCGGGCGGCCCTACTCGGGCCGGCGCCCCGAGAACAGGGCGAAGGGCCGGGAGGGCACGCCCAGGGGGACGGGCTCGAGGGCCGACTCGATGCGGGCGCCCAGCCGGCGGTTGGTGACGAAGGGGGGGAAGAGCCCGAAGCGGTCGAGCCTGACGTCCACCAGCCCGGCGTCGCGCATGACCGGGAACATCCGCGGGGGGCGCATGCGGAGCATGCCCCGCTCCGGCTGCCAGGACATCTCCGGCGTGGCCAGGATCTGGACGTAGTACAGCGGGTTCCACGGGTTGGGCTCGATGAACGCCACCCGCCCGCCGGGGCGGACCAGGCGGGCGGCGGTGCCGAGGCAGGCGTCGAGGTCGTGGACGTGGTGGAGGACGAAGAACCCGACCACGGCGTCGAAGGCGCCGTGCATCTCGGGCGGCGAGTCCACCAGGTCGTGGGCGTGGAGGGGGATCCCCGCCGCCCCCGGGCGGCGGGCGAGCTTGTCGAGCAGGGCGGGGGAGAGGTCGAGGCCCTCCACGGCCACCCCCCGCTCGGCCAGGATGAGCGTGTAGCGGCCCAGCCCGCAGCCGACCTCCAGGACCCTGTCGCCCGGGCGGATGCCGGCCGCCTGCACCATGCGGTCCACGTGGCGCCGCAGGTAGAGGGTGCCGGTGCGCATCAGCGTGCGCTGGTCGGACGTCTCGAAGTAGGAGCGCTGGAGCCGGTTGTGCCGGTCGAAGTCCGGCTCGCTCACGACGGCCATGGTGTTCCCTTCCCTCGGCCTGCGACGGGCGCCTGACCTGCGAACGAGCTCTCCCCGGGGGGTCCCCGCAACCCTCCGGCTCTCCAGCCGAACCCCCGGAGCCGGGGCGGACGTCCGGTCCGTCGTACGCGAGGACGCATCCTATTGCCCCCCCGGCGGCCGGTCCACGTACGCTCCGGCGGCCGGGGCTGCTCGTGGTCCGGGCCCCGAGGGCGAGGCGGATGCGGACGGACACCACGGTCACCACGCGGGAGCGGGCCACCGCCCTGGGCGCCCTGCTCGTGGTGTGGGCGGCCTTCGTGTTCCCCGCCTTCGCCGGTCAGGTGCGCTTCCCGGTGGACTTCGCCGGACCCGAGGACCCGGCCGCCCCCGCCCGGCCGCTGGCCAACCCCGAGCAGGGCGACGCCTACTACGCCATGTACCCCTGGCACGAGTACCTGGGTGCCCGGCTGGCCGCCGGCCAGGCGCCCCTGTGGGACCCCCACCGCTTCGCCGGCACGCCCTTCGCCGCCGACGTGGCCGTCGGAGCCTGGTACCCGCCCAACCTCCTCTACGCCGTGGCGGACCCCCTGGTGGTGTTCACCGTGGTCAGCGTGGCGTCGTCGCTGGCCGCCCTGCTGGCCACCTACTGGTTCCTGCGGGTGCTCCGGCTGCACCCCTACGCCGCCACCCTGGGAGCGGTCACCTTCGCCTTCTCCGCCTTCCTGGTGAAGTGGGCGACCAACGAGACGGTCACCGCCTCGGCGGTGTGGATGGCGCTGCCCCTGGGCGGCCTGGAGGTGGCGCGGCGGGGGCGACCGCTGCGGGGGACGGTCATCGCCGCCGCCGGCCTCGCCCTCGTCACCCTCGGCGGCCACGCCCAGGTCGCCCTCTACGTGTGGGCCGCCGCCGGCGCCTGGGCGGCCTGGGGCCTGGCGGCCCCCCGCCTCCGCCGGCTCCTGGCGAGGGCCGCCCCTCCCGGCCCCGTCCCGGCCGGGACGGCGGGCGCGACGGCGAGCGGGAAGGCGGGCGGGGCGGCGGCGGGGGCGGTGCGGCGCCTGGCGGCCGACGCCCTGCCGGCGGCGGCGGCCGTGGCCCTGGCCGTGGGGCTGGCGGCCGTGCAGGTGCTCCCGGCCGGCGAGCTGTCGGCCGAGGTCGTCCGCCAGGCCACCACCTGGGAGGACGCCCGGGCGACGTTCCTGCCCCCGGCCCACCTCCCCACCCTGGTCCTCCCCGACTACCTGGGCAGCCCGGCCGACGGCAACTGGGACGGGCCCGGCGTCAACTACACCGAGACGGCCCTGTGGGCGGGGGTGGTCACCCTCCCCCTGGCCGCCGCCGGGCTGTTCTCCCGCCGGCGCCGGGCCGCCGTGTTCTTCGCCGCCATGGTGGCGGCGGGCCTCCTCGCCGTGCTGGGCACGCCGCTGTACCGGCTGGTCCTCGCCCTGCCCGGCTTCGACCGCACGCTCTTCGCCACCCGCTTCGTGCTCTACGTCGACTTCGGGCTGGCGTGCCTCGCCGCCCTCGGCCTCGACCACCTGCTGGGGGGCCGGGCCGCGGCCCGCCGCCTCCTGCCGGTGGTGGCCGCCTCCTCGGCGGCGGTGCTGGTCGCGGTGGCGTGGCTGACCCTCGCCCGCCCGGCCACGCCGCTGCCGGCGCCGTACGTGCTGGGGCGGGGGCTGCGGGCCGCCGCCTTCGCCGCCGCCGGGGGGCTCGCCCTGGTGGCGCTGGCCCGGGCGCCGCGGGGCGCCGGCCGCGCCGCCCTGGCCGTGGTCGCCCTGTCGGCCGGCGACCTGTGGGCCACCGGCCACCGCTTCAACCCGTTCCACGAGCGCCGCCCGGTGTACCGGGACCAGCCGGCCACCGACGCCCTGGCCGCCGCACCGGGCTCCCGCCCCCGCTTCGCCGAGATCGGCGACGCCTTCGCCCTGCCGCCCAACGCGTCCCTGGTCCACCGGCTCTACGGGATCGGCGGCTACGACGCCCTCATCCCCCGCAACATGGTGGAGCTGCTGGCGGTGGCCGAGGACCAGCGGGCCCGGGCCGCCCGCAACGTGGTGGGCCCGTTCCGGCCGTCCACGGCCGCCAGCCCGGTGTTCGACCTGCTGGGCGTCACCCACCTGGTGGGCGAGGCGGCGGCGCAGGTGGGCGGCCGTCCCCTGGTGGGCGGCCGCCTGCCGGTGCACGAGCGACCGGGGGCCTTCCCCCCCGCCTTCCTGGCCTCGTGCTGGGAGCTGGTGCCCGACGGTGGGGCCCTGGGGCGGCTGGCGGCCATGGCGGCCGGCGAGATGCGGGGCACCGCCCTGGTGACCGCCTCGGCCCCGGCCCGGCGGGCCCTGGGCGGGCTGGGCCCGCCGGCGCCCGGGCCCTGCGGCCCCGCCGGCGAGGCGACGGTGGAGCG
>JBKHXC010000010.1:0-1593 GCA_046566225.1 Acidimicrobiia bacterium | reverse complement strand
CGTCCTCGAGGCCGACGCCCTCGTGGCCGCGGTCGCGGGCATGCGCCAGCAAGCCCCGGGCGCCGGCTGAGCCCACCGGCCGCGGCGGGTCCGGCCACATCGGCCGGCCTCCGGGCCGGTGGACCGGGCCGCTCACGCCGAGCCCGCCCGGGGTGGTCCCTCCTCGCTGGCGGCGGCGAGGGCGCCGGCCACCGCCGCCGCCGCCCGGGCCCGGTGCCGGGCGGGCACCACCCGGTCGGCGACGACCTCCGTCCGGCTCTGGGTGACGCCTCCGGTCCGGAAGAAGCGGCGCCGCACGCGGCCGACGACCACGACCTCCTCGTCGACGGCGAGGTCGGCCGCCGACGCCGGCGCCGCCAGCCAGGCCACGGGGACGGTCTCGGCCCGCTCGCCGGGCCGCAGCACGGCGAGCTGGTACGAGACGAGGGCGTCACCCGACGGCAGGCACCGGAGCTCCGGCGGGCGGCAGAGGCGGCCGCGGATGATCACGACGTTCATGGCACTTCCCTTCGACGACGAGGCCTGGAGAGGGGAAGTACCGCCGGGACTCGGCGGGTGCGAGGTGGATCCTAGGAGGCGGGTGGGACAGGGACGGGCGGGGCGGCGGGGACCGCGTCAGCTGAGGGCGCGGTAGCGGTGCCCGACGTCGGCGAAGTCGGGGGCGTGGTCGCGCACCTGCCCGAACAGCTGCCGGGCCCGGGCGACGTCCCCGGCGCGCTCGTAGAGGGCGGCCAGGGCGTACCAGAGGCGGAGGTGGTGGAGGCGAGGCCGGCGGACGCCGACGGGGCCGTGCTCGAGCAGCTCGATCGCATCGCGGAGGTCGCCGCGGTCGGCCAGGGAGCTGGCCGTCACGATGCGACCCTCGGCGACGACCGCCGCCGGGGCCGTCCCCTCCCGCAGCTCCTCCCACAGCCGATCCACCTCGCGGTGCTGGCCCATGGCCCGATGGCAGTCGGCGATCACCGGGTGGTGCTCCATCCCCCCGCTCAGCCGCTCGGCGGCGCTCAGCTCGGCGATGGCCGCCTTCCAGCGGCCGAGCCGGTACAGGCACAGGCCGTGCACCTCCCGCACGGCGGCCGCCCCGGAGAGGCGCCGGGCCAGGGGCTCGACCAGGCGGAGGGCATCCCGGTAGCGCTCCTCCCCGTAGGCCTTGGCCGCCTCCTGGAGGCGCTTGGCGTTGCGGTGGGCCTGGGCCTGCCCGCCCATGGCGACCTCGTCGGCGACGTCGGGTGGGAGGCGCGCCCGCTCGCTCCGCGTCGCCCCGGAGGTCCGGCGCATCCGGCCCGGCCGGCCTTCGTCGACCCGCCCCTCGTCGATCCACCGGTCCTCACCCGAGCGATCGGGGCGCGGCCGGGCCCGGCGCCGGTCCTCCTCGGGCGAGCGACGGTCGTCCACCGGGCGCTGCAACGAACGCGCCCCGCGCCGGGCCACGCTCCCCCACCCCTTGCCCGGGACCCCGGCGTCGGCGCCCGGCCGGGCCGGTCTGCTGCGAGGAGGCACGACCGTCACCGTACCGGGGACCGGGACCGGGCGAAACGACGAGTCAAAACGACGAGAAGGGCCCCGGAGGGCCCTTCTCGAGAGAAGATCCGG
>JBKHXC010000009.1:0-4469 GCA_046566225.1 Acidimicrobiia bacterium | reverse complement strand
AAGGCGGCCCGCTCGGCGGCCACCCCGTTGCCGGCCGCCGACCGGCTGGCCAGCACCGCCTGGAGGAGCCGGGGCTGGCTCTGGCGGGCGAGGGTGCCGAGCTGGGCGGCGTCGGTGGGCGGCTGGCGCCACTCGACCACGTCGATCCCCTCGGCGTCGGCCGCCGCCTCGACGGCGGCCCGGGGGTCGTCGCCCCTGACGAACAGGACGGCCACCCCGTGGCCCTCGCCGAAGATGGCCGGCGGGATGGGGAGCAGGAGCCCCGAGCCGTCGGAGCTGCGGCTGTCGGCCGCCACCGCCCCCCGGTGGATCACGCACGCCAGCCCGGACAGGGCCGCCTCCACGATGGCCCGGGAGGGGCGTCCGTGGACGTCGGCGGTGAAGCTGATGCCGCAGGCGTCTCGTTCAGCGCGCATGGGGAGACCTCGGGGTGCTCGCGAGCCGGGGCACGGCTCTGGGACGTCGGGCCGGCCTTCCCCGTTGAAGGTGGCGGGGCGGGAGGCGTCGTTGGCGCCGCCCCGGGGTGGTGCTGGCTGCCCATCCTACCGGCGGCGGTCCTCCTGTCGAGAGGCGGTGGGGCCCCGCCGGCGTCGTCGTACCGGGAACGTCGCGGAGTCGGGACGCTCCCGCCGACGGGAGCGGGTCAGTCGCGCCGGGGGGCGCTCCCCGGGGGCCAGGCCCGGCGGTCGCCGGTGCGGCGCCGGTTCTCCTCCAGCGCCCACGCCCGCCGCCAGCCGGCCACCGGCGGGCCGGTCAGCGGCGGCGTGGCCCCCCGGGCGGCCCGGCGCCGGGAGGCCCACAGGCCCGAGGCCCGCTCGTCGGCCAGCACCGCGATCTGCCGCTCGATGCGCCCGGCGAGGTCGTGGGCGCTCTCCCCCTCGCCGGCCCGCAGCGGGCGCCCGAAGGTCACCTCGGTGGTCGATGGGCGCACGCCCCTGGCCCCCTTCTTGAGGATGCGCCGGGTCCCGGCCAGGTGGACGGGCACCACCGGCGCCCCGGTGCGCACGGCCAGGTAGGCGGCACCCGCCCGGTGGCTCTGCCCCCACCCGTCGGGGCTGCGCCCGCCCTCGGGGAAGATCACCAGGCTCCACCCGTCCTCCACGAGCGACAGGGCCAGCCGGGTGGACCGGGGGCTCACCCGGATGCGCTCCACGGGGATGGCGTTGATCGTCAGCGCCCACAGGGCGCCCTTCCAGCGCCGGTCGAAGAAGTAGTCGGCACCGGCGGCCACCGCCGTGCGGTGCCGGAACCGCTCGGGGAGGGAGGTCAGCACCAGCGGGGTGTCGACGTGGCTGTTGTGGTTGGCGGCGAAGATGGCCGGCGCCTCCAGGGCCTCGATGCGGTCGAGGCCGTCCACCAGCGGCGACGCCACCCCCCGGACGAGGGGCCGGGTCACCCCGTCGAGGAGCAGGGCCCGGGCCAGCCGGGCCGGGTAGCGGCGGGCCCAGGAGGTGTCGTAGTGGACGCCCGTCCGCCGCTCCACCGGCGGCCGCGGCACCCCCCCCGGCCACGGCGGGGCGCCGAGGGGGAACCGGGCCCGGGGGCGGAGGAGGCGCAGGGCACCCACCTCAGGACACGTCCGCCACGAGCAGCGGGGGGGCGTGGAGGTGGGTGATCGACGGCCGGGGCCCGACCACGTCCTCGGCCATCTCCAGCGCGTCGCGCAGCGTGGACGCCGGCTTGAACCCCATGCGCCGCACCGCCCGGGGGTCTCCGCCGACCACGATGACGCCGCCCAGGTGCTGGAGGGCGTGGGCGCACCAGTACCACATGTACAGGGCGTGGACCCCGTGGTAGGCGTGGCTGGTCCGGTACAGGTGGACGTACCACGGGTCGGTGGCGAACGCCTCCTCGTACTTGGCCTCGATCTCCACCGGGTCGGTCGTCTCGGGCAGCACCTGGTCGAAGAAGTCGAGGTAGCTGGGGTGGTGCACGGGGTGGAACGACCACGGGGTGGGGTGGTGCATGATCAGCACGCCGCCCTGGCGGACCAGCGGCTTGCCGCGGTACAGGTTGAAGAAGTACCCCAGGCCCTGGCAGGCGACCAGGACGGGGTTCATGATCGAGTTCACGTGGTACGGCCCGATGTAGGGCAGGCCCATGGTCAGGACGTCGGTCTGGCCCTCGACCGCGACCATCTGCTGGCGGTGGACGTGCTCGATGGTGAGGTCGTGGACCGCCTCCACCTCGCCGGCCTGCACGCTGGTCATGCGGTGGGGCGACTTGGAGGCCATGAACAGGGCGTTGCGGGCCCGGGCCGGCATGCGGTCGAGCGCCTTGCTGGCGGCCAGGTAGGTCGCCCGGTCCCGGGCCGTCCACTCCCACTCGCGCCGCGACAGGAAGGCCAGCTCGCCCGGGAAGGTGTCGGTGTTGAGGGTGCTCTCCACCTGGAACACCTTCACCCCGCTGGCCGCCATGTGGCGGCCGATGCGCCAGGCGCTGGAGTGCAGGGCCGAGCGGTGGCGGTCCATCAGCGACCGGGTGTGCTGGAGGGTGCGGGCGTTGTGGTGGTGCCTGAGCGACCGATAGGACGAGACCCCGGTCGACAGGCTCTTGTGGCCGCCGTCCATGGCGACCAGGTTGATGTTCACGTAGACGACGAGGTCGCTGTGGGCGACCCGGGAGTCGATCTCCACGTCCTCGCCCTCGTCGGTGGTCCCCAGGTGGGTGAGGCGGTCCGGGTCCTCGGCGTCGAACTGGAGCAGGCACCCCGCGGGGGCGAAGGAGTCGTAGACCCGGTCGCCCAGGGCGTGGCGCAGCTCCGACTCGGTCATCCGCCGGTGCAGGGCGAGGGCGGCGATCAGCACGACGTCGTCGACGCCGGCGGCGGTGGCCTTGTCGAGGACGGCTTCGATCACCCGCTGGCGGGTGTCGGGCCGCTGCATGGGTGGCAGGGGGAGCGAGATGTCGTCGAAGCAGATGGTGAGCCGCATGCCCGGGAAGAGCAGGTCGGCGAGCGGGGGGCTGTCGCCGTCGGGGTGGTCGAGGGCGTGGAGGACGGCCGCGTCCGGGTCGTCCAGCGGCTCGACCGGCTCGGGGGCGTAGAGCACCCGGCTGCCCACCGGGAGCCGCTCGAGGCGGAACGTCTCGCCGTGCCAGAACAGGGTCGGGGGGGTCGAGCGGTCGACTTCGAGCACGTAGCCGGGCCTGGGCATCAGCGGGTCTTCTCCTGGGGGGAAAAAGCGATCTTGACCGCGCCGCGGGCTCCGGCGTGGGCCGCGTGGTCGATGGCCTCGGTGAAGCGGCCGAGGGGGTAGCGGGCCGACACCCGCCGGCCCAGGTCGTAGCGGGCCACCAGGTCCATGGCGGCGGCGAAGGTGCGGACGTGGCCCAGGGTCGGCTCGACCCCGTAGGCGTAGGCGCCCTGGAGGCGCACCTGCTGCTGCCACAGGGGCGTCAGGTCGACGGTGACGGTGGCCGGCATGCCGACCAGGACGACGGTGCCGCCCGGGCGGGTCATGGCGATGCTGGTGGTGATCGAGTCGGACGAGCCGACGCAGTCGTAGGTGACGTCGGCGCCGCCGGTGAGGGTGCCGTCGTCGTAGTCGAACGAGCCGGTGGCCCGACGGACGGCCCGCTTCAGCTCGCCGCCAGACACCACGTCGGTGGCGCCGAACGCCCGGGCCAGCCGGCGCTGCTCGGGGTGCTTGGCGCCAGCCAGCAGGCGAGCCGGCCCCCCGTGGGCGGCCACCGCGGCGATCGTGCACAGGCCGAGGGTGCCGGCCCCGAGCACGGCGACGACGGCGCCGGCCGTCGGCGTGGAGAGGGCGGCGTGGAGGGCGCAGGCCGCCGGCTCGACCATCACGGCTGCCTCGTCGGACAGCTCGTCGGGCACCTCGTGGAGCTGGTCCTGCGACGCCACCAGCACCTGGCTCCAGCCGCCCCCGGTGCTGCAGCAGTAGCCGGTCTGCAGCCCCGGCTCGAGGCCGCCGACGTGGAGGCGCTCGCAGCGGTCGTTGGCGCCGCCGGCGCAGCCCCGGCAGCGGGGCTCGATGCCACGGGCCTCGCAGCCGAGCACGGCTTCTACCACGACCCGCCGACCGTCGTCGGTGTCGCCCACGATCTCGTGCCCGGGCGTGAAGGGGAACGAGACCACCGACTCGAACCAGCGGCTGCTGCGACCGTCGACGGTGGCCAGGTCACTGCCGCAGATGCCGGCGAGGCGGGGCCGCACCCGCAGCCAGCCCGGCCCGGGGAGGGGCGGCTCGGCCACGTCGGCCAGCTTGAGCGGCCCGACCCGGGCCCCCCGGCCCGGCGCCACCTCGGAGGCCACGCGGGCGGCGGCGAAGCGGAGCGGCTTGCGCTCGACGACCAGGGCCCGCATCAGACGCCGGCCTTGCGCTGGCCGGGCAGCAGGAAGCTGGCCCGGCGGCTGATCGGGATCGTCCGCGGCGCCCCCGGGTCGCGCTTCCACGCCTCGGTGTGCCACCCCCGCTTGCGGGCGATGGCCGCCAGCTTGGCCTCGGCGT
>JBKHXC010000008.1:0-4614 GCA_046566225.1 Acidimicrobiia bacterium | reverse complement strand
TTGGCGAAGGTCACCACGCCGGCGGGGTCGAGGGACACCACGCCCTCGGCCAGGCTGGCGGTCACCGCCCGGAGGCGCTCGAAGAGCGCGGCGTTGGCGAGCGCGCTGGCGGCCACCGACGCCAGCGCCCGCAGCAGGCCCTCGTCGTTCTCCGCCCAGGCGCCTCCCCCCCGGCGGGCCGGCACCTCCACCGCCACGTCGTCGTCGACGTGGGCCCGCAGCGCCCCGGCGGCGGGCGGCGTGGCGGTGGGCACCAGGCGGGCCTCGGTGGCGTCGAGCAGGCGCTGGGCGGAGGTGAGCACGGCGGTGACGATCCGCTCCGACTCCATGCTCGACCGGATGGAGCCGGCCGCCTCGTACAGCCGCTCGATGTCGCGCCGCTCGTTGAAGGAGCTGAACGCCCGGCTGGACGCCGCCTGGAACATGGCGACGGGCGCCGCCATGAGCACGAGGAGCCACAGGCGGCCCTCCAGGGCGGCGGCGATGAGCACGCCGACGGCCAGCGACATCGTCCAGGTGGCCAGGCGGACGACGGTGCCGTCCCGCACGACGTCGAGGTAGGCGGTGCGCCCGGCGACGGCGATCACGACGGCCACGAGGAGCATGGACGCCGCCGAGTAGGTGAGCCCGCCGGCGGCCGCCCCGAACAGGGCCTGGTCCGACAGGTCGCCGGCGCGGGCGCCGAGCAGGCGGCCGACGCCCAGGCCAAGTCCGGCGGCGGCGACGGTCTGGCCGACGTTGAACATGCCCTTGAGCCAGCCCCGCCGGTGCCACGCCTCCCCGACGGCCACCGCCGCCCCCAGGGCCGCCAGGGTCTCGGGCGGGGTGAGGTAGAGCGCCATGGGGACGAGGAAGGCCTCCTCCAGGTGGAGGTACTCGCCCTGGCCCTCGTGGGACACCCGCACCGGCGCGATCTGGAGGGCGGCGATGCCCAGCCCGAAGAGCAGCGACCGGCCCGGGTGCGCCCACGGCGGCTCGGAGGCGGCCGCCGCCACCGTGGCGACGACGGCGCCGCCCACCGCGGCGAGCGCGCACAGCGCGGTCACGACCCGCCGGTCGGGACCGGCGACGACCCGGTCGGAGGTGGCGAGCGTCTCCAGCGTCATGCCGAACGCCCTTCGCTGGTCCTCGCACCACGATACGGCCCACCGGGCGCGGCGAGCGCCGGGAGGTCGTCGTCGGCGATCGCCTGCCCCCGGCCCACCCCGACAGCTTTGTCGCGATCGCGCCCGTACATGGGGCATCACCGAGGCGCCGGCCCCCTCGGCAGCCGGGCGGGGCACCATCAGGGTTACCGTTCGAGGATGGACGCGCCCGACCCCTCCCCCGTGCGCATCGGGCTCCTCGGCTGCGGCAACGTCGGCGGCGCGCTCGTGCAGCTCCTCACCGGCGACCCCGGCGGCCTCGCCCGGCGCACCGGCCTCCGCTTCGAGATCACCCGGGTGGCGGTCCGCAACGTCGCCCGGGAGCGGCTGGTGGAGCTGCCCGAGGGGTCCCTCACCCACGACGCCGAGTCGGTGGTCGCCGACCCCGACGTCGACGTGGTGGTCGAGCTCATCGGCGGGATCGAGCCGGCCCGCAAGCTGGTGCTGGCCGCCCTCAAGCAGGGCAAGCCGGTGGTGACGGCCAACAAGGAGCTGCTCGCCAACGTGGGCGCCGAGCTGTCCGAGGCGGCGGCCACCGCCGGGGTCGACCTGCTGTACGAGGCGTCGGTGGCGGGCGGCATCCCGCTCATCCGCCCGCTGCGCGAGTCGCTGGCCGGCGAGCGCATCACCCGCATCATGGGGATCGTCAACGGCACGACGAACTACATCCTCACCCGGATGACCGAGGACGGCGCCTCCTACGGCGACGCCCTGTCGGAGGCCCAGGGCCTGGGCTACGCCGAGCGGACCCGACGGCCGACGTGGAGGGCTTCGACGCCGGGGCGAAGGCCGCCATCCTGGCCACCATCGCCTTCGGGGTCGACGTGGTCGCCGGCGACGTCTACCGGGAGGGCATCAGCGGCATCACCCGGGGCGACATCGACGTGGCCCGCCGCCTGGGGTACGTGGTCAAGCTGCTGGCCATCGTGGAGCGGGTCGACGGCGCCGTCGCCGTCCGCGTCCACCCGGCCATGATCCCCGCCACCCACCCGCTGGCCGCCGTGCGCGACTCGTTCAACGCCGTGTTCGTGGAGGGCGAGGCGGTGGGGGAGCTGATGCTCTACGGGCGGGGCGCCGGCGGCATGCCCACGGCCAGCGCCGTGCTGGGCGACCTGGTCGACGCCGCCCACAACCTGCGGTCGCGCAGCAGCGGCCGCGCCGGCGCGCCGCGCAAGGGCAGGTTCCGGGCCATCGACGAGCTGTCGTCGCAGTTCTACCTGAACCTCGACGTGGTCGACCGCCCCGGCGTCCTGGCCGCCGTGGCCACCGTGTTCGGCGAGCACGGGGTGTCGATCCGCTCCATGGAGCAGGAGGGCCTGGGCGACGAGGCCCGCCTGGTCTTCATCACCCACCGCGCCCTCGAGCGCGACGTCCAGGCCACCCTGCACGGGCTGCGCCACCTCGACGCCGTCAAGCGCATCGGCAGCCTCGTCCGCGTGGTGGGGCCCGAGTGACCGCCGCCGGGCGCCGGCCGGCCTGGCGGGGCGTCATCGAGGAGTACCGCGACTTCCTCCCGGTCGGCGACGCCAGCCCGGTGGTCACCCTCCACGAGGGCGGCACGCCGCTGATCCCCGCCCCGCGGCTGAGCGACCGGGTGGGCGCCCGGGTGCTCCTCAAGTACGAGGGGCTCAACCCCACCGGCTCGTTCAAGGACCGGGGCATGACCATGGCCATCTCCAAGGCGGTGGAGGACGGGGCCAAGGCCGTGGTCTGCGCGTCGACCGGGAACACCTCGGCGTCGGCCGCCGCCTACGCCGCCCGCGCCGGGCTGACCTGCGCCGTGCTCATCCCCGCCGGCCACATCGCCCTGGGCAAGCTGGCCCAGGCGCTCATCCACGGGGCCAAGGTCCTCCAGGTCCGGGGCAACTTCGACGTCGCCCTCGACATCGTCCGCGACCTGGGGGAGACGGCCCCCGTCACCGTGGTGAACTCGGTCAACCCGTTCCGGATCGAGGGCCAGAAGACGGCGGCGTTCGAGGTGGTCGACGCCCTGGGCGACGCCCCCGAGCACCACTTCGTCCCGGTCGGCAACGCCGGCAACATCACCTCCTACTGGAAGGGCTACCTGGAGTACCGGGAGGCGGGCCGGTCGTCGCGCCTGCCGGCCATGATGGGCTTCCAGGCGGCGGGGGCGGCGCCCATCGTGGCCGGGCACCCCATCGACGACCCCGACACGGTCGCCACCGCCATCCGCATCGGCAAGCCCGCCTCCTGGTACGGCGCCACCGCCGCCGCCGCCGAGTCGGGCGGGGCCATCGCCGCCGTCACCGACGAGGAGATCCTCGACGCCTACCGGTTCCTGGCCGCCGTGGAGTCGGTGTTCTGCGAGCCGGCGTCGGCGGCCTCGGTGGCCGGCCTCCTCAAGGTCGGGGCGCCGGCCGGCGCCACCGTGGTCTGCGTGCTCACCGGCCACGGGTTGAAGGACCCCGACATCGCCATCGGCCAGATCGCCGTCCCCACCGTGGTCGACGCCGACGGCGGCGCCATCCGGGCCGAGCTGGGCCTGTAGCCGCCGGCGGCCAACCGCACCCGGCCCCCGGCCCGGCCCGGCGGTCCATGCGGCAGATGAGGGGCGAACGGCGCCACTCCTTGCCGCATGAACCCACCACCCGACGCCCCGAGGATCGAGCGCCGGCCGCCGTCCGCGGTTCAGCTGTAGCGGGTGACGTAGCCCCGGGAGCGGAAGAGGCGCAGCATGCGCAGCAGGAACCCGACGGCCACCGGCATGGCGACGGCCAGGCCGGCGGCGGCCACCGCCATGCGGTCCCACGGGAAGGGGTCGCCGTCGAGGACCGCGCGGGCGGCGGTGAAGGCGTGGGTGGAGGGGAGCAGGCCCGACAGCGGGCGCAGGGCGGCGGGCAGGGCGTCGGGCGGGTAGAAGGCGCCGGACAGGGCGACGACCACGAAGAGCAGGCCCCAGGTCACGATCTCCGCTCCGTGCCCGTACCGCAGCACCACGCCGACCACGACCATGGCGATGGTGAAGCCGGTGAGCATGAGGACGGCGACCACCGGCACCAGCCCCCACCCGGCCGACGTGATGTCGAAGGCGTAGAGGCCCCAGGCCGCCGCCGCCACCATGGTCAGCCCGAGGGCCAGCTTGCCCAGCGCGTACAGCCCGACCCCGGCCAGGAACTCGACCTCCCGGAGGGGCGTCACCATCAGGTTCAGGAGGTTCCGCGACCACGTCTCCTGGAGGAACGCCGTCGAGACGGACACGTTGGACTGGTACAGCACGTGCATGAGCAGGATCCCCGACAGCATGTACGGCGCGCCGGCCCGGGCCGCTCCCCCCTGCTGGTCCACGAACACGCCGATCGATCCCCAGATGACGGTGTCGACGGCGGGCCAGATGACCACGTCGAACCACGCCTGGGGGGCGCGGCGCAGGACCAGGGCGTGGCGGCGGGTGACCGCCAGCACCCGGCGCCGGTCCAGGGCGGCGGCGCTCACCCGGTCTCCTCGCTCG
>JBKHXC010000007.1:0-5135 GCA_046566225.1 Acidimicrobiia bacterium | reverse complement strand
GCCCAGAGCGGCGGCGGCGACCGAGGCCGCCGCTGCCGACCCGGTCCGCCACCGCACGGCCACCCCCACGGCGAGGGAGGTGAGGGCGGCGACCACCAGGATGATGGCGGCGATGACGAACCAGTAGGCGAGCGGGCCCGCCAGGCGCAGCGGCGCCATGTAGAGGAGCAGCCACAGGGGCCCCCGCTGGTTGGCGCTGGCCGTGTAGAGGCCGTTGCCCAGCCGGTCGGCGCGCTCGGCCCACGCCTTGAGCGTGTGGGCGTCCCAGCCCTGGCTGGTCAGCACCAGGTCGAAGAAGGCGGCGAGCACCAGCGGCGCCACCACCGCGACCACCGTGACCGGAGGCAGCCAGCGCACCAGCACGGACGACGGTCCGGACCGGGGGCGCCGCCTGGACCGACGGGGACCCCCCGGTCGGTCGACCGACCGGGCGGACCGCACGGCGGTGGTCTCCCCGGCCGTCACCGCCCCTGCCTAACATGCCGCGGTGGCCCCCAGTGGTGCGGGCGGCGGGCGGCGGCCCCCGGCGGGGCGGCCTCCGTGGTGAGCGGGCGGTGATGCGGGCCCTCGTCACCGGCGCCACCGGCTTCGTGGGCGCCAACGTCGCCCGCCGCCTCCTCGAAGACGGCCACCAGGTCCACCTCCTGGTCCGGCCCGGGCACGACCCGTGGCGCATCGAGGCGATCGCCGGCGACGTCGTCGTCCACGTCGCCGCCCTGGAGGACGAGGACGGCGTCGGGCGCGCCGTGCGCGACGCCCGGCCGGACTGGGTGTTCAACCTGGCCGCCGCCGGCGCCTACTCCTGGCAGGTCGACCTGCGGGCCATGATCGGCACCAACTTCGTCGGCACGGTGAACCTGCTGGAGGCGGCCCTGAGGCAGGGATTCGAAGCCTTCGTCCACACGGGGTCGTCGTCGGAGTACGGCGTCAAGGCGGCGGCGCCCACCGAGGACGACGCCGTCGAGCCGAACAGCCACTACGCCGTCACCAAGGCAGCCGCCACGCTGTACTGCGCCCACACCGGCCGCAGCCGGGAGGCGCCCGTGCGCGTGCTGCGGCTGTACTCGGCCTACGGCCCGTGGGAGGAGCCCCGGAGGCTGATCCCGGCCCTGGCCTGCCGCGGCCTCGACGGCCGGCTCCCGCCGCTGGCGGGACCGGCGATCGCCCGCGACTACGTCTACGTGGACGACGTCGTCGACGCCCACCTGGCGGCCGCATCGGTGGCCGCCCAGCGCCCGGGAGCCGTGTACAACGTGGCGACCGGCCGGCAGACGTCGCTGCGCGAGGTCGTCGAGGTCGCCCGCCAGGAGCTGGGGGTGGACGCCGAGCCGCACTGGGGCTCGATGCCCGACCGGTCGTGGGACTGCGAGACCTGGGTGGGGGACCCGGCACGGATCGCCGCCGCCCTCGGCTGGCGGGCGGGAACCGAGTTGGCCGAGGGCTTCCGGCGCACCGTCGCCTGGCTGCGCGACACCCCGGGGATGCGGGAGGCGTACGAGCGCCGGAGAGCGGCGGCCGCTCAGGGGAAGTCGACGTAGCCGAACACGTCGACGTACTGCCAGCATCGCTGGCGGATGGCCTCCTGCTCCTCCCGGGACAGCTCGCGCGCCGTGGCGGCGTTCGCCTCCGGGGTGGGGACGCGGATGGTGCCCCACGGGAAGACCTCCTCGATGCGCTCCCCGTTCCAGCTCGGGTAGGCGAGGCTGTCGCTGCCCTCCAGGCCCAGCCGCTGGCACACCTCGCCGAGGGCCTTGACCGGGTCGGACATCACGTCCTCCGCCCGTACGACGTGGAACCGGTCCGGGTAGCGCTCCCGGAGCAACAGGGCGAAGTACTGGTTGAGCGTCCATCCCAGCAGGTAGTGGTCCAGCGACAGGGGAACGGGCCGCTTCTTGGTGTCGGCGTAGGCCGACCACGGGTTGCGCACCACGTGCAGGACGTGGGCCTCGGGCAGGTCCTCCAGGATCCTGGCGCCGTCCACCCCGATGATGGGGCTGTAGCCGACGTAGACCTGCTCCTCGCCGGTCGCCCGGTGGTTCCTCCACGCCCGGAAGGTCGACTCGAAGAAGGCGGCGACGTTGCCGGCGCGCGAGCGGCCACGGGCCGCCACCCGCTCGACGAAGACCTCCCCCCGCTCGTCGTCGTCCAGGTCGAAGTCGACGTGGCGGAACTTGGAGACCAGCGGCGTGCGGGCCCGCACCTTGGCCTCCTCGTCGATGATCGCCTTGAAGTCCTGGGCGGGCGTCGCCCCCAGGGCGAACTCCGGCCACCGGTACTTGACCGGGAACATCGAGCTCAGGTGGTCCTGGACGTGGCGCGTCCCGATCTGCGACTCGAACGGGTACACGAACATCTGCGGGTGCCCGTCGAGGAAGCGATGGGTGGTGTTCCCGCCGTTCTCGTACATGGCGCCGATCATGAGCAGCCGGAAGTCAGGGGCCATCGGTCATCTCCTCGCCCGAAGGGTGGCAGTCTCGCGCGGTCGTGAACCCGTAGAAGAGGTTGCGCTCGCGGGCCCGGCCACGGCGCCCCGCCGAGAACGGGAAGCCACTGGTGAGCGGGGACGGGAGCCAGTCGAGGGCGAAGACCTGGTTCCCGTAGGGCCACACGAGCGATCCCAGGTCGGCGCCGGTCTCCACGTCCAGGGCGTGGACGGCGCACACGCTGGCGTCCACGTCCAGGCCGGGGGCGTACCGGCGGAACCGCGGGATGACCCGCGACGTGGCCGCGAAGGCGACGCCGCCCGCGAAGCACAGCCCCCGCGTCCACCCCGGCAGCCGGGCCACGACGTCGTACCCGTCCTCGCCGTCGCCGCCCGCCGGACCCACCACCAGCTCGCCGTAACCGCTGTTGGCGACCCACAGCAGGCCGCCGTGGAGCCGGGCCGAGTGCGGGCGGGTGAGCCCGCGCATCACCGGCTGGCGCGTGCTCCCGGCGAACACCACGCCCCGCCCGTCGACCGGGAAGTTGCGCTGCCCGGGCCGGCGCCACGTCACCTCCTCGGCCGATGCCGAGAAGTAGGAGCGGGCCAGGTCGGGACCGGCGGCGATCGAGTTCAGCTGGAGGTGGTTCCTGGACAGCAGCGGGGGTCGGCCCTCGGCGCCGTCCACGCAGCGGGGCCACCACACCGGGCGGTACCGCCCGTCGTCGGCCAGCTCCACCACCGCGTTCTGCCCCACCGCGTTGCCGTGGAGCAGGCCCCCCACCAGGGCCAGGTCGTGCAGGTACATCGCCCCGGGCAGGAAGCGGGAGCGCAAGGGCACCAGCGGCCGCCAACCGCCGTCGCCGGGCTCCACGTCGGGCCGGTCGAGCAGCCCGGTGGCCGGCGCCAGGTCGTAGACCTGGTTGGGGTTGCGGGTGCTGGCCAGGTGGGCCACCCCCCGGTCGCGGTCCACCGCCAGGCCGGAGGGATGGGGCACCGGCAGGAACCCCACCTGCGGGCGCCCGTCGCGCACGCCCAGCGACACGGCCAGGTGCTCGTACTCCCGCGTGGCCAGCAGGGTGACGCCCGCCCGCTCGAGGGTGTCCCACCAGCCTCCCCGGGCGCGCTGCCGCAGCAGCCGCGGGTCCACCGACGAGGCGTCCGCCCACTGGGTCGCGACCTCGGCCGGGTCCCGCCAGACCCGGGCGTGGGCCTCCCACAGCTCGTTCACCGGTCCGCGACTCCGGGCGTCGGCGGCCCCATGCGGCGGCGGAGGTCCACCGCGCCGAGGTACAGCTTCAGCGCCGAGCGCCAGTTGGTGGTCGACGTCCCGCCGTGGCGCTGCGTCGAGACGATGGGCACGTCCACGAGGCGGTAGCCCTCCCGGCGGCACCGGGCGACGAACTCGGCGTCGATGACGTCGTCGTCCCGGGTGAGCCGGCGGAGCTGGCCGAGCTCGGCGGGGAAGGCCTTGGGCGTGCCGTTCACGTCGAAGGTGGCGAGGTCGAACAGCTTCCGGCACTCGAGGTTGTAGAGGAGGGACCCGACCCGCCGGACCACGCTGTCCCGCGTCCGCCGCTGCGCCTTCACGACCACCCCCGGGTACGCCACGGCGTACAGCACGACGAGCAGGAGGTCCTCGGGCGCGGTACGGGCCGAGTTGGTGTAGCAGACGAGGTCACCGGTCGCCTCGGCCAGCCCGGCCCGCACGGCCCGCCCCCATCCGGCCCCGCTCTCGATCACCCGGACGGAGGCCGAGCTCTGGGCCAGCCGGTGGCAGGCGCCGAGGGTGCCGTCGTCGGGGCCGTTGACGACCAGCAGCACCTCGCGGTCGAGCTCCACCCGCTGGAGCGCCTCCTCGAAGGCACCGACGAGCGGCGCGATGTGGTCGGCCTGCCGGTAGACGGGCAGGACGAGGGACAGCGACCGGTAGGTTCGGGCGCCGACAGCTCCGCTCACGGGAGGGGCGCGGTCACCTCACCGGCCGGCGGGCCCGGCCCCGGCCGGCACGGGGCCCCGCTGACCCAGCTCACGCACGGCGGTGCGCACCAGCTGGTCGGCGGAGATCCCGTGGCGGTCGTTGAGCCACCGCTCGCTCCCGCTCAGCCCGTCGGGCGCCGAGCGGACGCCGCACGTGACGACCCGGCAGCCCATCCCCCGCTGGGCCACCAGCTCGCTCACCAGCGAGCCCAGGCCGCCGACGACGGAGTGCGACTCGACCGTCATGGCGACGTCGAAGGGGGCGAGGACGGCGGCCAGGTCGTCGAGGGGCGCGGGGCCGAGGCTCGACACCACGACGACGCTGGCCTCGATCCCCTCGGCGGCCAGCGCCTCGGCGGCGTGGGCCGCCTCGGTGGCGATGGCGCCCGCGCTCACCAGGGCCAGGTCGGCGCCGGTGCGAACCACCTCCACCCGGCCCAGCCGGAACCGGCCGTGCAGGCCCGGCACCACCGAGCGGTCGTCCTTGCCGAGGCGCAGGTACACCGGCCCGGGCAGGTCGGCGGTGGCCCGCACGGCGGCCTCCGCCTGCTCGTGGTCGGCCGGCGCCACGACGGTCATCCCGGCCAGGGCCCGGGTGACGGCGAGGTCCTCCACGGCGTGGTGCGTGGGACCGGCGTGGCCGTAGTCGAAGCCGCCGCCCACCCCGACGATGCGCACGGGCAGCCCGTGGAGGACGGGCCCGTTGCGGATGAACTCGTACGGACGCAGGACG
>JBKHXC010000006.1:0-6462 GCA_046566225.1 Acidimicrobiia bacterium | reverse complement strand
CCCGCTGCGCACCCTCGCTGCAGGCGAGGCCCGTGGGCCCCTGCGGGGCCCGCTGTGTCGTCTCCGTGGGGCTGGCGCCCCACGCCCCCGCCTCGCCTTCGCTGCGGCCGCTGCGCTCTGCGGCCTGCGGCCTCCGGCCTTGACCGTCGCCCCGGGCCCGCTGGATCGCCGACGCCCCCCGAGAACGACTCGGGCGGGAGGAAGGAGCCGACCATGGCCAGCATCACGCCCCTGTTCGACGACGCCCGCACCACCTACCTGTGGGGGGCCAAGGGCGGCGTGGGCACCTCGACGGTGGCCGCCCTGCACGCCCTGGCCCTGGCCCGGGCCGGCCACCCCACCACCTTGGTGGCGGCCGACGGCGACCACGGCGAGCTGGCCGCCATCCTGGGCATGCCCGAGGGACCGGGGCCGGTGGACGCCAACGCGGCGGCCGGGGTGGCGGCCGGCGAGCGATCCCGGGTGGTGGTGGTCGACGGCGGCCGCGACCCGGCGCTGGAGCGGGCGGTGAGCCGACGCTTGGTGGTGGTGCGGCTGTGCTACCTGGCCCTGCGCCGGGCCCTGGCCGCCGGCATGGCCGGCACCGACGGCGTGGTGGTGGCCGTGGAGGCCGAGCGCTCGCTCGGCGTCGACGACGTGGAGGCCGTGCTCGGCCGCCCGGTGGTGGCCCGGGTCCCCGTCACCGCCGCCATGGCCCGCCTGCTCGACGCCGGCCTGGTGGCCCTGCGCCCGCCCCGGCTCGACCTGAGCGGGATGGAGCCGGCGAGCAGCGCCTGAACCACGCCGGCGAGCGGGCGAGGCGGCGCCCGCCTTTCGGCGCGCCGTCCCGAGAACGCCTCGGGCACCTACGCACGGAGGTATGACCCATGGCCGCCAACGACCGCCTCGCCGCCCTGCACGATCGCCTCACCGCCCAGGTCGAGGACCTGGTGGACAGCGACCGCTGGAAGCAGTTCCTGGCCGTTGCCGCCCGGTTCCACCGCTACTCGGCCAACAACGTCCTCCTGCTGTTGTCCCAGATGCCGAGCGCCACCCGGGTGGCCGGCTACCGGCGCTGGCAGTCCCTCGGCCGCCAGGTGCGCCGGGGCGAGGCGGGACTCGCCATCCTGGCCCCGTGCGTGTCCCGGGCCCGGCCCGCCGACGACACCGAGGCCGACGAGCGACCCGAGCTGGCCCGCGTCCTGCGGGGCTTCCGGGTCGCCCACGTGTGGGACATCTCCCAGACCGACGGCGAGCCCCTGCCCGAGGTCCGCCCAGCCCTGCTGGCCGGCCAGGCACCGGAGGGCCTGTGGGAGTCCCTGGCCGCCCAGGTCCACCAGGCCGGGTTCGAGCTGCGCCGGGGAGCGTGCGGGGGCGCCAACGGCCGCACCGACTACGCGGCCCGGCTGGTCACCGTGCGCGACGACGTGGACGACGCCCAGGCGGCCAAGACGCTGGCCCACGAGCTGGCCCATGTGTGGCTCCACGACCCCCACGACGGGCACCACCATCGGGGCGTGGCCGAGGTGGAGGCGGAGAGCGTCGCCTACGTGGTGTGCTCGGCGGCCGGGCTGGCGAGCGACGACTACAGCCTGGCCTACGTGGCCGGATGGGCCGGCGGCGACCCCGAGGTCGTGCGCCGCAGCGCGGAGCGGGTCGTCGGTGCCGCCCGGCGGGCGCTCGACGCCATCGGCATCGCCGACCCCCTCCCGAGCCCGGTCAGCGCCTGATCCGGCATGGCCGCCACGCCGACGCCGGTGCGACCATGGGGTTCGTGCCGGCGCCGCCCGTGTTCCAGCCCATGCTCGCGGTGTCCGGCCCCATCTACGGCCACGAGGACGACTACGCCTTCGAGCCGAAGTGGGACGGCTGGCGCGCCCTGCTCAGCTTCCACGACGGCGACGTCGCCGTTCGCACCCGCACCGGCCGGGTCGTGACCGTGGCCGTGCCCGAGCTCGGGGACCTGGCCGACGACGTCGGCGATCGCTCGGTCGTGCTCGACGGCGAGCTCGTCGCCCACCAGGGAACGCCGGCCAGCTTCTACCGCCTGGGGCCGCGCATGGCGACGCGCCGCCCCGGACTGCACTCGGCCGTCCCGTTGACCCTTGTGGCCTTCAACGTGTTGTGGCTGGACGGGGACCAGACCGCTCGCCCCTACTCCGAGCGGCGCCGGCTGCTCGAGGACCTGGCGCTGCAGGGCCCGGCGTGGTGCACGTCGCCCAGCTACGCCGGCTCGGGCGCCGACCTGTTCGCCGCCTGCACCCGCCTCGGCCTCGAGGGGGTGGTGGCGAAGCGTCTCGACGGGCGCTACTTCGCCGGCCAACGCCGCGCTGCGTGGGTGAAGGCCAAGTGCTCGGCGTGGACCGCGAGCCACGCCCGCCACCGCCACCAGGGCCGGCTCTGACCCCGCCTCGCCCTCGACCTCAGCGGACGACGGGAGCGCCTATCGAGCGCGGTTCCACAGATCCGTCGACGACAACACGTCGAGGCAGAGTCGCTCCAGTGCCACAGCGGACGGGCCGTCCGATGTCTGAGCCCACCGGATGTGCACGTCCGCGCGATCGAAGGCGAGGCGCCCCCATTCGGTCGCCCGGGCCGGCCTTCCCGCATTGACGTCGGCGAGGCGCGCGGCCAGCCACCCTGCGTCGGCGAGGGCGCGGTCGAACACGGCCTCCCCGAGTCCGCTCGCCAGAGCCTTCCCGCTGGCGTACACGCCGATGCGTCCAGACAGGCCCTTCCCACGACGCTCGCCGGCCATACCGACGTACACGATGGCTCCGCTGGCATGTTCACGAGCGAGGTACACGCCAGGGGTGGTCGGCGCCGCCCTGCGGGCCTCGGCGAAGGGAAGCCACGGCGACCACGTTGCCAGCCGTTCGAGCCTCTCGAGGGCAAGCTCCGTGACGCCGCTGCTGTCGACTGCCTCGCCGTCGGGGACGCGCCCCACCACTTCGAACACCGGGTCAACACTCAGCGGTGACCGCGAGCGCCCTCGAAAATGGGCCCGGACTTGGTCGGCCATCTCCGCGGTTAGGCACCAACGCTGCCCGGCCTCGACCGCACCGCGCGGATGTCGCTCGCGGAGGAACCTACGAACCTGGATCGGCTGCAGACCGAGCTCTGCCGCCAACTCTGCCGGAGTCACGACAACATCGTGCCTTCCGAACGCTGGTCCCGACGCCGCCCTCGGACGGCCGGTCTACAACCGAGGAGAATAAGGCCGCCGAGCGACGGGTTGCGGTGACGCCCTGCCGACCTGGTGTTCGCCAATCACCTTGCTGGGCGAACCTGTGCCGTGGCGAAGTACGACCCCCTCTTCGAATATCTGTGCCGAGCCGACGACGACGAAGTCGAGCTGGCCTTCGACGAGGTCGCCGCCCTGGTCGGCGGCCTTCCGTCCTCAGCGACCAAGCATCGGGCCTGGTGGGCGAACGAACCTGGAGGCCGGCACGTTCAGGCTCACGCCTGGCTGAACGCGGGACGAGAAGTCGTGTCGGTGGATCTCGCCCGCCGGCGAGTGCTGTTCAGTACGGCGACCTGGCGCCGGGGAGCCTGACCCCGTCCGGGCCGGTGACGCGCTCACCGGCCGGGCGTCGACCCGCCACGGCGGCGGAAACCAGCGTGCGCTCCTGGTCGGCACCCACGGCGTCGACGAGGCCGGAGCGGTCACCGTCCACTCCCACTGACCCCGTTCCCGACCGACCCACACGTTGACCGACACCGCTTCCACCACCCGATCGCACCCACGACGATCTTTCTCACGCAGCACTCGACGACCGGCTCTCCTCGTCGTACCGGTTCGACGTTGTTTTGAAGGGTTCCATTCCCTTTGATGTTCGGATCCAGCGGAGACACACTTGCAGGTTGCGCTTTGCGCAAACCTGCGGCGCAGGCGCCGGGGCGGTAGGAGACCTGTAGTGGGGCGTGATCGTCAGCGTCACCGCCCTGGGGTCTCGCGACGGAGACGCGGCCCAGGCGGTGGCCCGGGTGGTGGACTACCTGGACGGCCGAGGCCCGTGCCGGGCCGGGCGCTCGCCGGAATGGTGGGCCGGCACCGGCCTCGACGGGCCGCCTGCCTCGTCAACCCTGGCGGCGGCGGGTGACGGCGCCGTCGGTTACTACGCCGACTCGGTGGAGGGCCCGGGGCGGTGGCTGGGGCGTGGCCTGGCCGGCTTCTCCCCCACCGGCGAGGTCACCCGGTCCCAACTGGAGGCCATGCTGCTCGGGCGCCATCCCGGCACCGGCGAGCAGCTGCTCGACGCCCGGGGCTCGGCCGCCCGGGCCGCCCACCTGGGACGCCGGGGTGCGCCGGTGGCGCCCACCGGGCCCGACGACGAGCAGCTCACCTTGCCCCAGGCGGCAACGTTGCTCGGGGTGTCGCCCGCCTACCTTCGCCGCCTGGCCGCCGACACGGCGGCGACGCGCGACGTGCTGGGCAACGTTGCCGGGCCGGACGGCGTGTTGGCTCCGCTCGACGGCGCCTACCTCGACGCCACGCGCGCCGGTTCCGGCGGTCACTGGCGGGTGAGCCGGGCCGAGGTGGCCCGCTTCGACGCCGCTCGAAAGGCCCCCTCGGCCGTCATCGGCTACGACCTCACCTTCTCGGTGCCCAAGTCGGTGAGCATCCTGTGGGCGCGCGCCGGCGAGAAGGACCGCCAGGCCATCGTGGAGTGCGTCGAGGAGGCGGTGGCGGCCGGGGTGGCCTACCTGCAGAACCACGCCGCCTTCGTGCGCACGGGACCGGGGTGGCGGGCGTGTCGAGCCGACGGGCTGCTGGCCGCCTCCTATCTCCATGGCACGTCGCGGGCCCTCGATCCCCAGCTGCACGCCCACGTGGTGGTGGCCAACATGGCCGAGACCCGCAGCGGTGCCGTGCGGGCCCTCGACGGCCGGGCCCTGTTCACCCACGCCAAGACGGCCGGCTACCTGGCGGCGGCCGAGCTGCGCCACCAGCTGGCCACCCACCTGGGCGTGGCGTGGGAGCCGGCCGAGTGCGGCCTGGCCGACGTGGCCGGCGTGCCCCGGGAGGCCATCGAGGCGATGAGCAAGCGCTCCGAGCAGATCGACGCCGTGGTCGGCGAGGTGGAGCGATTCTTCACCGGTGGCCGCGGCCTGCGGGCCCGGGGGCGCCAGATCGCCGCCTACGTCACCCGGGCGGCCAAGGAAGAACACGGCGTGGACCCCGCCGCCCTGCGGCCGTGGTGGGGTGCCCAGCTCGACGCCGTCGGCTTCGGGCCCCGGGTCGCGCAACGTTGCCTGGGCCGCCAGGCAAAGCCGGCGCTGGTCACCGCCGAGGACCGGGTCGCGCTGTTCGAGCTGCTGGGATCGCACCGGGGGGTGACCGAGCACTCGGCCACCTTCACCCGCCGCGACGTGCTCCAGGCGGTGGCGGAGTGGGCGGGCGACCGGCTGGGCGCGGGCGACATCGCCGACATGGCCGACGGCTGGCTGGCCACCGAGGTGGTGGTGCGCCTGGCCCCCGCTCGCCCGGCCCGCCGGCCCGGCGGGGCGCGGCGCCTCATCCCGCCGGGCGCCGTCGAGCCCATGTTCACCACCACCTCGATGCTGGCCCTGGAGGAGCGCCTGTTCACCAGCTACGAGCGGGGCCGGGGCGTGGGGTCGGGAGTGGTGCCGGCGGCCACGGTGGACGCCGCCCTGGCGACCCGCCCCGAGCTGGGCGAGGACCAGGTGGCCATGGTGCGTTCCATCTGCACCAGCGGCCACCGCGTCCAGTGCGTGCTGGGGCCGGCGGGGTCGGGCAAGACGTTCGCCCTGGCCACCGCCGCCCGGGCCTGGGAGGCGGCGGGGTACGTCCCGGTGGGAGCCACCGTCCAGGGCACCGCCACCGAGGTCCTGCGCGACGCCACCGGGATGCGCTGCTCCACCATCGCCGATCTGCTCACCCGCCTCGACGTCGGGGTGGCCGACACCTTGAGCGAGCGTCACGTGGTGCTGGTCGACGAGTCGTCCACCCTGTCCAACCGGGACCTGGCGCGGCTGGTCCGCCACGTGGAGGACCACGGCGCCACCCTGCGCCTCATCGGCGATCCCGCCCAGCACTCGGCCGTGGGTGCCGGCGGGGGGTGGCGGGCCCTGCTCGAGCGCTGGCCCGAAGACCGGGCCGAGCTGGTGGAGCGCCGCCGCCAGTCGGCTCCGGAGATGACCGAGGTGCGCCTCGCGTCGGTCGAGTACGCGGCGGGGCACATCGAGGCGGCGATGGAGCGCCTGCGGCGGGACCAGCGGGTGGTGGAGGCCGACTCGGCCGACGAGCTGCTCGACGCCGTGGTGGCCGACTGGTACGTGGACCGGCTGCGCCGGGTCGCCGACCCCGCCCTGCCGGCGTCGTCCATGACGGCCGACCACCACGTCGAGCGCCGCGAGCTCAACCGCCGGGCCCGCGCCCTGCTGGCCGCCAACGGGCACCTGCGCGGCCCGGTGGTGGAGGTGGCCGGCCAGGCCTTCCAGGCGGGCGACGAGGTGATC
>JBKHXC010000005.1:0-16575 GCA_046566225.1 Acidimicrobiia bacterium | reverse complement strand
CGCGCACGATGCACTCGATGGGCAGCATCTCGGCCCGGCGCACCAGCATGGTGCGCCCGGCGGCGTCGCCGATCTGGTCGGCGCCGGCGGGGAAGTCGGCCGGGTCCACGGACACCAGGTGGCCGGGGGCGATGTCGGCCAGCTCCTCCAGCCAGAACACGGTCATGGCGGTGAGGACCCGGCCCTTGTCGGGGACGGGCTCGTCCATGACCACGTCGAAGGCCGACACCCGGTCGGAGGCGACGAAGAGCAGCCGCCCGCCGCCGGCGTCGTAGACGTCCCGGACCTTGCCGGAGTACAGGTGCTCGAGGCTCATGCTCCCTCCGCGGGCGGGGCGGCATCGACGCCCTCCAGGTGGTCGAGGACGCGGCCGGCGTGGCGGACGGCGCGGGCCAGGTCGAACGCCTGGTCGAGGGCCTCGGCGCCCAGGGTGACGTCGGGGTCGCCCTCCAGCAGCGTCCGGAAGCTCTTGGCCTGCTCCCACGCCGCCATGGCGTTGCGCTGCACGATCCGGTAGGCGGCGTCGCGGGGCAGCCCGGAGGCCACCAGGGCCAGCAGCACGGGCTGGCTGAACACCAGGCCGTGGGAGCGCTCCAGGTTCTCGCGCATGCGGCCGGCGTCCACCTCCAGGCCGTCGACCACCCCGGTCATGCGCCGCAGCAGGTAGTAGGCGATGAGAGTGGCGTCGGGGAGGACGACGCGCTCGACCGACGAGTGGGAGATGTCCCGCTCATGCCACAGGGCCACGTCCTCCAGGCCGGCGCCCAGGTACCCCCGCAGGACCCGGGCCAGGCCCGACAGCCGCTCGCAGGTGACGGGGTTGCGCTTGTGGGGCATGGCCGACGAGCCCTTCTGGCCGGCGCCGAACGGCTCGTAGGCCTCGCCCACCTCGGTGCGCTGGAGGTGGCGGACCTCGGTGGCCATCATCTCGACCCCGGCGCCGGCCGACGCGCAGGCCCACAGCAGCTCGGCGTGGCGGTCGCGGGCCACCACCTGGGTGGAGGGCACCGGCGCCAGCCCCATCCGCTCGCACACGTACGCCTCGACCGACGGGTCCACGTTGGAGTAGGTCCCGACGGCGCCCGAGAGCTTCCCCACCGCCACCGCCCGGCGGGCGGCCCGCAGCCGGGCCCGGTCGCGGTCGGCGTGGAGGCACCACAGGGCCAGCTTGGCCCCGAAGGTCGTCGGCTCGGCGTGGACGCCGTGGGTGCGGCCCGCCATCGGCGTGTCGCGGAACTCCACCGCCCGGCGCTTGAGGGACGCCACCAGCCCGCTCGAGGCGTCGACCAGCAGGTCGGCGGCCCGGGCCAGGGTGGCGCCCAGGGCGGTGTCGACCACGTCCGACGACGTGAGGCCGTAGTGCACCCAGTTGCCCTCGGGGGGGCCGATCGCCTCCTGCACCACGTCCACGAAGGCGGCCACGTCGTGGTCGGTGACGGCCTCCCGCTCGGCCACCGCCCGCACCGTCGCGGCGGTGACCTCCGGCGCCCGGGCCCGCACGGCGGCGGCGTCGGCCTCCGGCACCACCCCGAGGCGGGCCCACGCCTCCACGGCCAGGACCTCGACCTCCAGCCAGGTGGCGAGGCGGGCCTCGTCGGTCCACAGCGACGCCATCTCCGGCATCGAGTAGCGGGGGATCAACGGGCGCCCCCGGCTCGGAACTCGGCCAGCCGGGCGGCCAGCGCCTGGTCGGTGACGGCCAGGATGGCGACGGCGAGCAGGCCGGCGTTGGCGGAACCGTCGATCGCCACCGTGGCGACGGGGATGCCCTTGGGCATCTGGACGGTGGCGTACAGGGCGTCCACCCCGTTGAGCGCTCCACCGGACAGGGGCACGCCGATGACGGGGAGCGTGGTGTGGGCGGCGACCACCCCGGCCAGGTGGGCGGCCATGCCGGCGCCGCAGATGACGGCGGCGAAGCCCTCGTCCCGAGCCGACGAGGCGAAGGCGGCGACCTCGGCCGGGGTCCGGTGGGCCGACAGCACCCGCTCGTCGCACTCCACGCCGAAGCGCTCGAGCATGGCGGCGGCGCCCTTCATCTTGTCCCGGTCGTTCGGCGACCCCATGAGCACGGCGACCTTCACGCGGCGATGTCCTCCCGGTACTGCATCCCGGGGAACGAGATGCGTGCGACGGCTTCGTAGGCGCGGGCCCGGGCGGCGGCCACGGTGGGGCCGGCGCCGCAGACGTTCAGCACCCGGCCGCCGGCCGTCACCGGCCGGCCCGCCTCGTCGGCGCCCACGCCGGCCCGGAACACCACCACGCCCTCCATGGCCTCCGCCTCGGCCATGCCCTCGATGACGTCGCCGGTGCGGGGCGCCGCCGGGTAGCCGGGTGCGGCCAGCACGACGGTCACGCACGCCTCGGCGGAGAACGACGGCTCGGTGCGCAGCCGGCCCGCCGCCGCCTCGGCCAGGAAGGCGGCCAGGTCGCCGGCGAAGCGGGGCAGCACCACCTGGGCCTCGGGGTCGCCGAAGCGCACGTTGTACTCGAGCACCTTGGGCCCGTCGGGGGTGAGCATGAGCCCAACGTAGAGCACGCCGCGGTAGTCGATGCCGGAGGCCCGCAGCGTCGCCAGGGTCGGCTCGACGGCGAGCCCCATGACGGTGCCCACCAGGTCGGGCCCGGCCCCCGGCACCGGCGAGTAGGCGCCCATGCCGCCGGTGTTGGGGCCGGCGTCGCCGTCCCCCAGCCGCTTGAAGTCGCGGGCCGGCGCCAGGGGGACCGCCCGCCGGCCGTCGCACACCGCCAGAAGGGACAGCTCGGGGCCGGTGAGGCCCTCCTCGATCACCACCGTGCGGCCGGCGTCGCCGAAGGCCGACCCCGACAGCTTGGCGGCGACGTCGTCGATCGCCTCGTCCAGCGACGCGGTGACCAGCACGCCCTTGCCGGCGGCCAGGCCGTCGGTCTTGACCACGTACAGCCCGGGCAGCGACTTGAGGAACTGCACCGCCGGCTCCAGCGAGGTGAACACGCCGTGGCGGGCGGTGGGCACGCCGGCGGCGGCCAGCACGGACTTCATCCACGCCTTGGACCCCTCCAGCCGGGCGCCGTCGGCCCCGGGGCCGAACACCAGCCTCCCCTCGGCCCGCAGCCGGTCGGCCAGGCCCTCGACCAGGGGCTGCTCGGGGCCGATCACGTACAGGTCGGCGTCGGCGCCGGCGTCGACCACCCGGGCGGTGCGGGCCAGCACGTGGCGCAGGGCGTGCTCCCGCCCGCCCCCACCCACCACGGCGACCCTCACGCCGCCGCCCCGGGCATGCGCACGAACTGGTCGCGGCCCGGTCCCACGCCGACGAGGCGGATGGGCACGCCCGCCCGCTCGGCCAGGAAGGACACGAAGCGCTCCGCCGCCGGCGGGAGGTCGGCCACCTCGGTCACCCCCGACAGGTCGGCCTGCCAGCCGGCCATCTCCTCGTAGACGGGAACGGCGTCGTGGAGGTCGGACTGGTGGTAGGGCAGGGACTCCACCCGCCTCCCGTCCACCTCGTAGGCGACGCACACCTTGAGGGAGGCCAGCGGGTCGAGGACGTCCATCTTGGTGAGGGCCAGCTCGCTGAGGGAGTTGAGGCGCACGGCGTGGCGCATCATCACCGCGTCGAACCAGCCGACCCGGCGCCGCCGGCCGGTGACGGTGCCGTACTCGTGGCCCCGGTCGATGAGCTCGTCGGCCAGCGACCCGTGCAGCTCGGTGGGGAACGGCCCCGACCCCACCCGGGTGACGTAGGCCTTGGCGATGCCGATCACGCGGTCGATGTGCCGCGGCCCGACCCCGGCGCCGGTGCAGGCGCCGCCCGCCACCGGGTTGGACGAGGTGACGAACGGATAGGTGCCGTGGTCGAGGTCGAGGTACGTGGCCTGGGCGCCCTCGAACAGCACGTGGTCGCCGGCGTCGAGCGCCTCGTGGACCAGGCCCACGGTGTCGGCCACCAGGGGGCGGATGCGGGGGGCGTACTCGCCGAGGTACCGGTCGGCGATGTGCTCGGCGGCCAGGGGGAGGCGGTTGTGCACCTTGGCCAGGACGGCGTTCTTCTCCTTCAGCACCAGGTGGAGCTTCTGGCGGAAGATCTTCTCGTCGAACAGGTCCTGGACCCGCAGGCCGACCCGGGCCGCCTTGTCGGCGTAGGCGGGGCCGATGCCCGACTTGGTGGTCCCCAGGCGGTTCTTGCCCAGGCGCCGCTCGGCGGCGCGGTCCAGCTCCTGGTGGTAGGGCATGATGAGGTGGGCATTGCCGCTCACCCGCAGCCGGGCGCAGTCGACGCCCCGGGCCTGGAGGGCGTCGATCTCGGCCAGCAGCACGGCCGGGTCCACCACGACCCCGTTGCCGATGACCGGGGTGATGTGGGGGTAGAGCACGCCGCTGGGGATGAGCTGGAGGGCGAAGGTCTCGTCGCCCACCACGATGGTGTGGCCGGCGTTGTGGCCGCCCTGGTAGCGGACGACCACGCTCATCTCCCTGGAGAGGAGGTCGGTGAGCTTCCCCTTGCCCTCGTCCCCCCACTGAGTCCCGACCACGACGGTCGCGGGCACGCGCCTCTCCCTCGCACGACTGTTGGCGGTCGGCGCATCATACGCCGCGGCCGGCGCCCGCCTCCGACCGTCGCCGGCCGCCGGCGCCGGCGCCCAGGCCGGGGGTCGAGGGCCGAGCGGGGCGGCGGCGCCGGTCAGGCGCCGGCCGTCACGCCGGCAGGGGGGTGTGGTCGGGCCGCACCCGCTCGGCGGGGGGCGGCGGCCCGGGCGGCGTGCCCCGGCCGAAGGGCCGCCCGCCCAGCGCCTCCCGGCCGGAGGGCGCCAGCCAGCCGGACAGGTCGGGCCCGCCGGGGACGATGCCGGTGGGGTTGATGTCGGTGTGCACCTCGTAGTAGTGGCGCTTGACGTGGTCGAAGTCGACGGTGTCCCCGAAGCCCGGCGTCTGGAACAGGTCCCGGGCGTAGGCCCACAGCACCGGCATCTCCGACAGCTTGTGGCGGTTGCACTTGAAGTGGCCGTGGTACACGGCGTCGAAGCGGGCGAGGGTGGTGAACAGCCGCACGTCGGCCTCGGTGACGGCGTCGCCCACCAGGTACCGCTGGCCCTCCAGGCGCTCGGAGAGCCAGTCCAGCCGGTCGAACAGCCGGGAGAAGGACTTGTCGTAGGCGTCCTGGTCGCCGGCGAACCCGCACCGGTACACGCCGTCGTTCACGTCCTCGAACACCACCCGGGCCACCTCGTCGATCTCGTCGCGGTGGCGTTCGGGGTACAGGTCGGGGGCGCCGGGGCGGTGGTGGGCCCGCCACTCGGTGGACAGGTCGAGGGTGATCCGGGGGTAGTCGTTGGTGACGACCTGCCCGGAGGGGACGTCGACCACGGCGGGCACGGTGACGCCCCGGTCGTAGCCGGGGTCGCGGGCGAGGTAGGCCTCCTCCAGGCGCTCGATGCCCAGCACGGGGTCCCGGCCGCCGGGATCGAGGTCGAACCGCCAGCTGCGCTCGTCGTGGGTGGGCCCGGCGATGCCCATGGACAGCACCGGCTCCAGGCCCAGCAGCCGGCGCACGATGATGGCCCGGTTGGCCCACGGGCAGGCCCGGCTCACCACCAGGCGGTACCGCCCGGGCTCGACCGGGTAGCCGTCCCGGCCGTCGGCGGTGATGCGGGTGGAGAGGTAGCGGGTGTCGCGGGCGAACTCACCCGAGGGGCTGACGTAGCGGCGCTCGGTCTCGGTCATCCCTGCTTCCTTCCCCAGCCCGGCCGGGATCGCACCGCCTACGGCGACGGCACGGCCCGGCGATGGCGGGCGATGGCGGCGCGCGCCACGGCCAGGACCTCGGCCCGGTCCGCCGGCGGCGCCGCCGGCATGGCGTCGGGCCCGCCGGTACCGGGCGCCGGCCGGGCGCCGGCCGGGGGCGGCGCATCGGGCGCGGCGTCGGCGGCGGCGTCGAGGAGCCCGGCCACGTCGTGGTCGCCGAGGTCGCGGAGCAGCCGGGCCAGGTTGCGCAGGGTCGTCCACTGCTGGGCCCACCCGCCGGTGCGCTCCCAGTAGTCGAGAAGGCCGCGGTAGCCGTCCAGGGCCTCGCCCACCCGGCCGGCGGCGGCCCGCACGGTGAGCAGGCCGACCGAGGCGATGCCCTCCACGAAGGTGGCCCCGCTCCGCCGGCCGAGCGCGATGGCGCGCCGGTAGCGCTCCTCGGCCGCCTCCACGTCGCCGGCCACCGCGGCCACCTCGCCGGCGACGTAGTGGGCGAAGCCCTCCAGGGTGGGCGAGGTGGCGATGGCCGCCAGCCGGCCGGCGAGGTCGGTGCCCAGGGCGACGTCCCCGCCGTAGGCGGCGGCCAGCGCGGCCACACCGAGGCTCTGGTCGGGCCGGGGGGCCAGGTCGGCGGCGCGGCGGCCCAGCTCCACGGCGGCCCCGAGCCGGCCCCGGGTCAGCGCGACCAGGGCCAGGGCCGCCGTGCACGCCCACTCGCCGGCGCCGCTGCCGCTGCCGAGCAGGCCGAGCCCGCGGTGGGCGAGCTCCTCCGCCCGGTCGAGCTCGCCCCGCGCCCAGGCGCTGGCCGCCGCCTGCCCGAGCACGAGGCCCGCCCGCGGGAGCCCGCCCAGCGCCGGGTCCTCCGCCAGCTCCAGGGACCACTCCCACGCCTCGGTCAGGTCCCGCCAGCCGGCGGCGTCGGCCAGCCCCACCACCATCCGCACGGCGTCGCCGGTCCGCCCCTGCCGGCGCAGCGCGCGCCAGGCCCCCCGCAGGTTGGCCTGCTCCCGGCGCAGCCGCCGGTCGGCCGACGGCTCGTCGGCGGTGGCCACCATCTGGTCGACGGCGTCGACGGTGGCGAGAGCCCAGCGGAGGAACCGCTCGGTCGCCTCCCCGGCCTCGCCGGCCGCCGCCAGGCGGTCGAGGGCGAAGGACCGCATGGTGTCGAGCATCGAGAACCGGGCCCGCTCGCCGACCTCGGCCTCGACCATGGAGGCGTCCACCAGGTGGGCCACCGCGGCGGCGGCGTCCACCGGGAGCCCGAGGTCGGCGCCCACCGCCTCCGCCGCCTCCAGGTCGAAACCGGCGGGGAAGGCGGCCAGGTGCCGGAACAGCCGCTGCTCGGGCTCGGGCAGCAGCCCGTACGACCACTCCAGCGTGCGCCGGAGGGTCCGGCGGCCGTCTCCGACGACGTCCAGCGACCGGTCCAGGCGGTCGCGGAGGTCGCCCAGCCCCAGCGCCGACAGGCGCCCGGCGGCCAGCTCGATGGCCAGGGGGATGCCGTCGAGGCGGCGGACGATCCGGTGGACGGCCGCCATGTCCGCCTCCGACGGGGCGAAGCCGGGACGGACGCGCCGGGCCCGGTCCACGAACACGGCGACCGCCGGCGAGCGGGCCAGGTCCCCCGGGCCCGACGGCGGGGCCACCGGCAGCGGCGCCAGGCGCAGCCGCTGCTCGTCGGCCAGCCCCAGCGGCTCGCGGCTGGTGGCCAGGACGGTCAGCGCCGGGCAGGCGGCCAGGAGGTGGGCGACGAGGTCGCGGGCGGCGGCCAGCAGGTGCTCGCAGTTGTCGACGACGAGCAGGCGGGGGCCGGCGGACAGCAGGGCGGCGCAGGCGGCCAGCACGTCGCCCGCCACCACCCGCAGGCCGAGGGCGGCGGCGAGGGCGTGAGGGACCGAGGCGGGGTCGGCGACGGGCGCGAGGGGCAGGGCGGCGGAGCGCTCGACGCCGGCGACCACCTCTGCGGCCAGGCGGGTCTTGCCGACGCCGCCCGGCCCCACCACGGTCACCAGCCGGCCCTCCCGGAGGAGGCGGCGGAGCGCGGCCAGCTCGGAGTGGCGCCCGTGCAGGGCGCCCGCCGGGCGGGGGAGGGCGGCGGCGGGCGGCGGCGCCCGCCCGGCGATCTCCTGCTCCAGCGCCCGGAGGGCGGGCGACGGCTCCAGCCCCGTCTCGGCGGCCAGGCGGGTGCGGTGGTCGTGCCCGGCGCGCAGCGCCTCGGCCCCCCGGCCGGCGGCGTCGAGGGCGCGCATGAGCACGAGGACGGCCGGCTCCGACTGCGGGTCGGCCGCCACCAGGGCGGCGGCCAGCGCCACGGCGTCGGCCGCGCCGGCCCGCACGGCCGCCTCGGCGAAGGCCACGTCCAGCGCCCGGCGCAGCTCTCCGAGGCCGACCGCCTCGGCGGCCTGGGGGGCCACGGCGGCGAACTCGGCCAGGGGCGTCCCCCGCCACAGCGACCGGGCCTCGGCCAGCGCCGCCCGCGCCTCCGGGGGGCGGGTCGCCTCCGCCTCCGCCAGCAGCCGGCGGGCCCGGTCGGCGTCGGTGCCGCTCGCCGCCCCGTCGAGGCGCAGCCGGTAGGCGCCGCCCGACCGCTCCAGCCGGGCAGCCGCCGGCCCCAGGTGGCGGCGAAGCCGCGAGACGTGGCTGTGGAGCGACCCCAGGGCGGCATCGGGGAGCTCGTCGGGCCACAGGGCGTCGAGGAGGTCGGCGACGGGCACGGCCCGGCCGCCGGCGACGGCCAGCAGGGCGAGCACCGCCCGGCGCTTGGGCCCCGGGACCTCGACCGGCCGGCCGGCGACCGTGAGCCGCAGCGGGCCGAGGACGTCCACCGTCACCGGCGGCTCCGGCGCTGGGCCACGGGCGGGCGCCGTCACGACGGCATTGTCGCGTGGGAGCGCCGTGCAAGGGCCGTGCAAGAGGCGCCGTCCACCATGGCCGCATGACCGACACGACGACACGGCTCTCCCCGGCGGCGGAGGCCGCCCTGGCGGGCGCCCTGCGGGGGGCGATGCGGGGCGAGGTGGTGGACCGCCGCTCCCCCGGCTACGACGGCGCCCGCCGGGTCTGGAACGGCCTCGTCGACCGGCGCCCGGCCGTCATCGCCCGCTGCGCCGGCGTCGCCGACGTGGTCGAGGCGGTGCGGGCGGCGCGCCGGCACCGGCCCGTGGTCTCCATCCGGGGCGGGGGCCACCAGGTGGCGGGCAGCGCCGTGTGCGACGACGGCCTGGTGATCGACCTGTCGGCCATGGCCGGCGTCCACGTCGACCCCGCCGCCCGCACGGCGCGCGTCGGCGCCGGCGCCACCTGGGGCGACGTGGACGGGGCCACCCAGGTGCACGGGCTGGCCACCACCGGCGGCGAGGTGTCGGCCACCGGCGTGGCCGGCCTGACCCTCGGCGGCGGGCTGGGCGTGATGATGCGGGCGCACGGCCTGAGCTGCGACAACCTGCGCTCGGTCGAGATCGTGACGGCCGACGGCGCCGTGCGCACGGCCAGCGCCGACGTCCACCCCGACCTGTTCTGGGCGGCCCGGGGCGGGGGCCGGGGGATCGGCGTGGTGACGTCGCTGGAGCTGGCCCTGCACCCGCTCGGCCCCGAGGTGGCCGGCGCCCTGGTCCTCTACCGGTACGAGGACGCCGCCGCCGTGCTCCGGGCGTGGCGCGAGGTCGCCGCCGGCGCGCCCCGCACGGTGGCGCCCGAGCTGGCGCTGTGGAGCATCCCGCCGCTGCCCGACGTGGCCGAGGAGCTGCACGGCGCCCCGGTGGTGATCGTGGCCGGCGTGTTCGTCGGCCCGGCCGCCGGCGCCGGCCCCGTGCTGGCCCCCCTCCGCGCCCTGGCCACGCCCCTGGCCGACCTGAGCGCCACCGGCTCCTACGTGGAGTCGCAGAGCGCCGTCGACGACCTGTTCCCCGCCGGCGGCCGCTACTACTGGAAGTCGCACTTCGTCGACGAGCTGACCGACGAGCTGGTCGACGAGCTGGTGGCGGTCGGGGCCGGGCGCCCGACCCCGGAGTCGGTGGTCTTCCTCCGCACCCTGGGCGGGGCCATCGCCGACGTGGCCGGCGACGAGACCGCCTACCCCCACCGCGGCGCCCGGTTCAACGTCAGCATCGACGCCTCATGGCACGACCCGGCGCTCGACGCCTCGGCCGTGGCGTGGGCCCGCTCGAGCTGGGACCGGCTGGCGCCGTTCGCCACCGGCGGGGTGTACCTGAACTTCGCCGGCCTGGGCGAAGAGGGGGTGGGGGCGGCTGCCCTGGGGGCGAGCGGCGCCCGCCTCGACGAGGTGCGCCGCGCCTACGACCCCGACGGCGTGCTCGACGCCGCTGCCCGGCGCCCGTGACACATCAGTGCTCCGACCACGAGCGTTCGCCGCGTTCGCAGCGGCAGGGTCCGTGGCCGCACTCGCCGCCGCAGGCGGCCTCTCCGGCTGCGGACAGGCGAGAAGGGACAGGGCGGAGGCGGCGCGAGCTCCGCTCGCCCGCCGGAGCACATCGAACTCGACCGAATGGAGTGAGCGAAGCGAACGAATGAGGTCGAAGCACTGCCTGAGCGAAGCCGGCGAGCGAGTGCCGGAGCGCTACCGCTGGTGGACGTAGGTCCCGGGCGCGGGCCCCAGGGGGGGGTGGGCGGCGCTGCCCATGGGCGGCGGCGGGCGACGGGCGCCGGCGCGCTCGGCGATTCACGCCGTCCAGTCCTCCCACCAGGTCCCCGGCTGCTGGGTGGCCCCCGCCAGCCACCGGTCGGGGTCGGGGGGCAGGTCCTCGTTGGTCCAGTGGACCCGCCGCCCGCCCGGCGGGTTGACGATGCCCGCCACGTGCCCCGACGAGGTGAGCACGAAGCGGACCGGCCCCCCGAGGAGCCGGGTGGTGGCGTAGGCGGAGCGCCACAGGGCGATGTGGTCCTCCCGGGCGGAGAGCACGTAGGTGTCCTCGCCGATGGCACCCAGGTCGAGCCCGGTGCCGGCCAGGCTCATCTCCCCCCGGGCCAGCTGGTTCTCGACGTAGCAGCAGCGCAGGTAGAACGAGTGCATGTCGGCGGGCATGCGGGTGCCGTCGGCGTTCCAGGCCAGGATGTCGAACGCCGGCGGCTCCTCCCCCATCAGCCACCCGGTGACGACGTAGTTCCACACCAGGTCCCGGGGCCGCAGCAGGTCGAACATGGTGGACATCTCGCCGGCCTCTAGGTAGCCGCGCTCCACCATGCGCCGGTTCAGGTGCTCCACCGCCTCCCGGTCGAGGAAGATCCCCATGGGGCCGGGGTCGGAGAAGTCGACCAGGGTGTTGAGCAGGGTGGCCGAGCGCACCCGGTCCCGGTCGTTGGCGGCCAGGTGGGCGAGGAGCATCACCGTCAGCGTCCCTCCCAGGCACAGGCCGACCACGTTGGCCTGCTTCACGCCGGTGATCTCCTCGATGGTGTGCAGGGCGTCGTAGGGGCCGCGGAGGAGGTAGTCGTCGAGGGCGACGTCGCGATGCTCCTCGTCGGGGTTGCGGTAGCTGATGGCGAACACGGTGTGCCCGTGGCGGACCGCCCACTCCACGAAGCTGCGGCCGGGAGACAGGTCCATGATGTAGTACTTGTTGATCCACGGGGGGCTGAGCAGGAGCGGCACCTCGTGGACGGTGTCGGTCTGGGGCCGGTACTGGATGAGCTCCATCAGCTCGTTGCGGAACACCACCTCGCCGGGCGTGGCGGCCAGGTTCTCGCCCAGGCGGAACGGCGACACGTCGACCTGGCGGGGCTTGCCGCCGTTGGTGGCGAGGTCGGAGACCAGGTTGCGCACGCCGGCCAGGACCGACGCGCCCCGGGTCTCCACCGCCCGCTGGAGGGCCGCCGGGTTGCCCCACAGGAAGTTGGTGGGCGCCACGGCGTCGAGGAACAGGTCGGCGGCGAAGCGGGCCTTGGCCGCCGTCGCCGGCTCGACCTCGGCGGCGTCGACCAGCTCGTGGACGTGACGGGCCCACGCCAGGTACCACTGGCGCATCCCGAAGAACCACGGGTGGGCGTCCCAGGCGGGGTGGGAGAAGCGCCGGTCGCCGTCGGCGGCCGGGCCCGGGGGGCGGGCGCCCCACACCCGCGCCGCAGCCGCCCAGCCCCCTGCACCCAGGGCGGCCGCCAGCCGGGCGTTGGCGCCGGCCACCACGGCGGGCCGGCGGGCCAGCGAGCTGGCCACCGCGCCGAGGCTGCGGGCGAAGCCGAAGCCGTCGGCGAAGGGGCCGGCGTCGAGGCCGGCCAGCAGCTTCGACTCGGGGCCGAGGGCCTCGCCGGCGACGAGGCCGGCGTCGACGGCCTCGTCACCCTCGTCATCGCGCTCCGGGCCTCCGGTTGTTGGCGAGGTAGCTCCGGTAGACAGAAAGCAGCGCTCCCTTCTGGTCCTCGGTGAGCTCGGGATCGGCCCGGATGGCAGCCTCCGTGCCGGGCCGGGCGGCGGCCTCGTCGCCGGCGGCGGCGTCGGCCATCAGGCCGGCCTGGACGAGCATCGCCTCGGCCGACAGGTCGAGGGCGCGGGCGATGGAGCGCAGCACCCGCATCGACGGGACGTGCAGGCCGCGCTCGATCTGGCTCAGGTAGGCGTTCGACACCTTGGTGCGCTCCGCCATCTGGCGCAGCGACAGGTTGGCCAGGCGGCGCTGGGAGCGCAGGAAGGCGCCGAGCGCCTCGACCTGCGGCTCCCACGGGTCGTCGCTCACCCGTACCCTCCCGGTCTCACCCGGTCATCTTGGCCCACGCCCGGGGCGCGGCGTCCCCGGGCGCGGGCCCCACCGGCCGGCCGCCGGGCCCGCCAGGTTGCCCGGCGGCTACTTGCCCGGCGGCGTCGCCGGGCGGGCGGTGGCCGAGCCGCTCCGGGTGGCGGCCTGGGGGGCCCGGGCGGCGGGGAGCGCGGCCTCGAGCAGCCGGGAGGCGAAGTCCCGCTGCCTCGACACCAGGCGCTCGGTGAACCCGACGGTGGCGTCGAAGACCTCGCTGGGCTTCATCGGCTCCGAGAACGCCAGCTCCGGGGCCCTCGACGCGATGAGCTCCACGGTCTCCGACCACTGCCGGACGCTGTCGACGACGGCCTGCTGGCCCGCCTCGACGCTCTCGAAGAACTTGTCGTGGATGGTCCTGGTGGTCTCCACTGCGGTGGGCATGGGGAGCCCCCTTTCGGGTCGCTGAGTTGTTAACTATACCACGCACCTGCATGGAGAAAACCCTGCGGATCAGGTTTCCGACCCTGGCGTGCGGGTAGGGTCCGCGGCGACCGCTCGGGACGCGCCGGGCCTGCTGAGGCGGGGCGCACGACCGCCGTCGCCACGAAGAGGCCAGCCACCGGACACCGACGCTTTCCTCCGCGGTCATCCAAGCGCAACACCAGTCGGTCAGGATCGCGACCGGCGCAGCACCGCGGGGGCCTCCCGCCACGGCACACCACCGATCCCTCTTCGACGAGTAGGACGCTGCCATGCCGCTCTCCTCCCGCCCGCCGGGCCACCCGTGACGCCACCGGCCGCCGCCGCCCCGACCGTCCTCCAGGTCACCGAGCTGGCGCAGCGGGCGGGGAGCACCCTCGGCCACAGCAGCTGGCGCCAGGTCACCCAGGAGGACGTGTCGGCCTTCGCCCGCCTGACCGGCGACGAGCAGTGGATCCACGTCGACGCCGAGCGGGCCGCCACCGGGCCCTTCGGCGCCACCGTCGCCCACGGCTACTTCACCCTGGCGCTGTCCACCCGGTTCCTCGACGAGGTCGTCACCGTCGAGGGCGCCGCCGTGGTCCTCAACTACGGGTCGGACCGGGTCCGCTACCCGGCGCCCGTCCCGGTCGGCTCGCGCCTGCGGGCCCTGGTCGAGCTGGCGTCGGCGGCGGGGATCCCCGGCGGGGTGCAGGCGACGTTCCGCCTCACCTTCGAGGTGGACGGGCAGCGCAAGCCGGGCTGCGTCGCCGACATCGTGTACCGGTACTACGAGCGCTTCCCGGGCGGCGGCGGATGACGGGCGGCCCGGCGCCCCGCCAGGAAGCGCCGCCCGAGGCGGCGCCCCCGTTCACCCCCCTCGTGGACCCGGCGGCGCTGGGCTCGGCGCTCGGCCGGCTGGCGTCGGGGCTGGCCCGCAGGCCGGCCGGCGCGGTGGGGGCCGGCGTCCGCCTGGGCGGGGACCTGGCCGTGGCCGGCGCCCAGGTGGCCGCCCGGGCCCTGGGCTGGGACGGCCGTACCAGCCTCACCCCGTCCCCCGCCGACCGCCGGTTCGCCGACCCGGCGTGGGAGCGGAGCCCCTGGTTCCTGGCCCAGCGCCAGGCCTACCTGGCGTGGGCCCGCTGGCTGCGCCACGTGGCGGCGGCGGCCGACCTCGACGAGCGCCAGGCCGCGAAGGCGGAGGCCGCCGTGGCCCTGGTGGCCGACGCCCTGGCGCCGACCAACTTCCTGATCGGCCACCCGGGCGCCCTGCGCCGGGCGGTGGAGACGGCCGGCGGCAGCCTCCTCGACGGGCTGGCCAACCTCCTCGAGGACCTGGCCGAGAACGGCGGGCGCCCCCGCCAGGTGGACTCCTCGCAGTTCGAGGTGGGCCGCAACCTGGCGTGCACGCCGGGGCGGGTGGTGTTCCGGAACGACCTCTACGAGCTGCTCCAGTACGCCCCGCAGACCGACACCGTGCACGAGGTGCCGCTGCTGCTCAGCCCGCCGTGGATCAACCGCTACTACATCATGGACCTGGCCCCCGGGCGCAGCTTCGTGGAGTGGGCGGTGTCCCACGGCCACACCACCTTCGCCCTCAGCTACCGCGACCCCGACGAGTCGATGCGCCACGTGCGCCTCGACGACCACGTGACCGGCCTGGCCACCGCCCTCGACGTGGTGCGGGACGTCACCGGCGCCCCCCGGGCCAACGTGGCCGGGCTGTGCGTGGGAGGCACCCTGGCCGTCATGCTGGCCGCCTGGCTGGCCGCCGGGGGCGACGGCGGCGGGGACCGCATCGGCTCGCTCACCCTGCTCAACACCCTGGTGGACTTCTCCGAGCCCGGCCCCCTCGCCGCCTTCACCGACGCCGAGGCGGTGGCCCGGGTCGAGAAGCGCATGGCCGCGACCGGCTACCTCGAGGCCCGGGACATGGCCTCGACGTTCGACGCCCTGCGCCCCAACGACCTGGTGTGGAACTACGTCGGCGCCAACTGGCTGATGGGCGGGACGCCACCGGCGTTCGACATCCTGGCGTGGAACGCCGACGCCACCCGGGTGGCGGAGGCCACCCACTCCCAGTACCTGCGGGCCTTCTACCTGGAGAACCGGCTGGCACGCGGCGACCTGGAGCTGGCCGGCCGGCCGGTGCGCCCGGGCGACGTGACGGCCGACACCTACGTCCTCGCCGCCGAGAACGACCACATCACCCCGTGGCGGTCCTCGTACGCCACCACCGGGCTGCTGGGCGGCGACGTCCGGTTCGTGCTCAGCTCGGCCGGCCACATCGCCGGCATCGTCAACCCGCCGGGGCCGAGGCGCCGGCACTGGACCGACGGCGACGACGCCCCCATGCTGCCCGACGAGCCCGAGGCGTGGCGGGAGCGGGCGGTGGAGCACCCGGGGTCGTGGTGGGAGGACTGGGCCGGCTGGATCGCCGCCCGGTCCGGGGGGCGGAAGCCGCCGGGCCCGATGGGGAGCGAGCGACACCCCGTGCTGGGCGAGGCGCCCGGCACCTACGTCCACCGATGACCCTCGAACCGATGACCCTCGAACCGATGACCCTCGAACAAGGAGAGCCCACATGAGCGCCACGACGATCAAGACGGTCGGCATCGCCGGATCGGGCCTCATGGCCACCGGCATCGCCGAGGTGGTCGCCCGATCGGGGCGGGAGGTCGTGGTCCGCAGCCGCTCACAGCGGGGCGCCGACGCGGCCATGCGCGCCGTGGAGCGCTCGCTGTCCGGGCAGGTCGACAAGGGCAAGCTGCCGGCCGCCGAGCGCGACGAGGCCCTGGCCCGCGTCACGGCCACGACCGACCTCCAGGAGCTGGACCGCTGCAACCTGGTGGTCGAGTCGGTGGTGGAGGACCTGGAGGTCAAGAAGGAGCTGTTCCGCTCCCTCGACCAGGTGTGCGGGGACGAGGCCATCCTCGCCACCAACACCTCCACCCTCCCGGTGGTGGACGTGGCCATGGCCACCGGCCGCCCCGAGCGGGTCGTCGGCCTCCACTTCTTCAACCCGGCGCCCAGGATGCCGCTGGTCGAGGTCGTGCCCGCCCTCACGACGTCCGACGACACGGTGCAGACGGCGCGCAGCTTCGCCGAGGAGATCGGCAAGGAGCCGGTGACCGTGAAGGACAGCGCCGGCTTCGTCGTCAACGCCCTGCTGTTCCCGTACCTCAACTCGGCCGTGCGGATGTTGGAGCGGGGCGTGGCGTCCAAGGAGGACATCGACGCCGCCATGTGCGGCGGCTGCGGGTTCCCGATGGGCCCCCTGGCCCTGCTCGACCTCATCGGCCTCGACACCAGCGTGGCCGTCCTCGACGCCCTCGACGCCGAGGGCACCGAGGACTGCGCGACCCCCGCCCCGCTGCTCAAGCGGATGGTCAGCGCCGGCCGCCTCGGCCGCAAGGCCGGCCATGGCTTCTACCAGTACCCCTCGCACTAGGCCCCAGGAGGTCTCCAACCATGCCCGGATCAGTGTTCGTCGCGTCCGCTCGCACGCCCATCGGGAAGCTGAGCGGCTCCCTCTCCCCCCTGTCGGCCACCGAGCTCGGCGGCCGGGCGATCGCCGCCGCCCTGGAGCGGGCCGGCATGGCCGGCGACCAGGTCGACGCCGTGGTGCTGGGCCAGGTCCTCCAGGCCGGCCGGGGCCAGAACCCGGCCCGCCAGGCCGCCGTCGCCGGCGGCATCCCCATGGAC
>JBKHXC010000004.1:0-2073 GCA_046566225.1 Acidimicrobiia bacterium | reverse complement strand
CGGCGGTGTCGGGTGTCCACGGTATGCCCCCCTGTAGCGGACTGGCTTCTGCGCTCCGAACCTGACACGGCCCGAGCCGAGCGCAAGGGCTGGTCCGTGGCTCCGCTGCGCTCCGCTACTCCCAGGCCTACGGCAGACCCTTGCCCTCGCCCCTTCCCGCCGTGCCTGGCCATCGCTCGTCAGAATCCACCCCAAGGGAGGAACCGTGAACAACGTCAACCTCATCGGCCGACTCACCGCTGATCCCGAGCTCCGCTTCACCGCCGGCGGCACCCCGGTGTGCACCCTCCGCCTGGCGGTCAACCGCCCCCGCAAGGACGGCGCTGACCAGGGCGCGGTGTTCGTCGACGTGGTCAGCTTCGCCCGCCAGGCCGAGGCGGTGGCCGAGCACCTGGCCAAGGGCCGCCAGGTGGCGGTGTCGGGGCGCCTCGAGTACCGCCAGTGGGAGTCGGCCGACGGCTCGGCCCACTCCAAGCACGAGGTGATCGCCAACCAGGTCGACTTCCTGGCCCGCCCGGCGACCAACGGCAGCGCCGCCCCCGAGCCCGCTCCCGCCTACGCCAACGGCGAGGAGCCCTTCTAGCCGTCGCCGAGGGAGCGGCCGGCGGACACGTCGGCCGCTCCCCTTGCCGGCGCTTCGGGCGCCGAGGAAGGAGATTCCCATGGACCTGGTAGCCGAGCTCGACGAGATGACCTACCGCCTCATCGCCTGCGCCGCCGACGACGACGAGGCCCGCCGCCGGGTGGCGGTGGTGGCCCACTGGGCCGCCCAGCAGGCCGAGCGCCTGGGTAGCGGCCGCCCGGTGCGCGTCGACCACGACCGGATGATCGACGAGGCCCTGGCGACGCCGATCAGCGCAGTGCCGACGGGCTGAGGCGCGGTGTCCGACTCCCCGATGGGCGACGCGCCGCCGCCCGTCGGGGCGTGTCGGGTGTGCGGCGAGGTCTCGTGGCGCGGCGACGATGCCGGCGCCGTGCACCTGTGCTGCGCGCGCTGGGAGGCGGCGGGGGCGGGCGGCCCGTGTCCTGCCTGCGCCCAGTCCCGGGAGAACGCCCGGGCCCAGCGCCAGCGCCGCCGGCCCGTCCTGCTGCCCTGGCCCGGCCAGGGCGTCGGCGAAGCCTCTGCGCCACCCAAGCCGCCGGCGAGCACCCCCGCCCCCGAGACCTTCGACCACGCAGGAGGAGGAACGACATGACGACCGGACGGTGGAGCATCGACGAGGACTGGGACCGCACGCGGGCGTCCGACGGCCACAGCCGCTACGGCGCCTACCTCGACGCCCGGCTGCACGAGCTGCTCGAGGGCCGCCAGGTGCGCCCCGAGGAGTGGGTGGCGTGGTGCTGGCAGGTGGCCACGCCGCCGGTGATGAGCCCCGGCTACGCCGCCTGGTCCGATCCCATCGAGTCGACGTCGTGCTGGCGCTCGGACGCCGACGGCCGCCTGGTGGCCACCGTGGTGGTGCGCGTGCCCGCCTCGGGCCTGGTGGCCCGCCTGCCCCGGCCGTGGGCGGGCTGGAGCCGCGGCGGCGGCGGCCTGACCGAGCCGCGCCGGGCCGACTTCACCGCCCTCGCGTCGGTCACCCTGGAGGGACCCCTGACCGGCGAGTGGCCGGCCGCTCCGGCGGACCTGTTCGACCGCGTCGACCGCCGGAGCCTCGTCGCCGCCGCCAAGGCGGCCGTCGGCTGCGTCCTCGATGCCCTGGACCGCGACTTCGGCCCCGCCGTGGAGGCCCTGCGGGTGTCGGAGGCCACGAGGGCGTAGGCCGGGGCGGGGCGTCGGAGCCGTCCCCTGCGCGACCGCCGCGATGGAAGAGCCAGCGGGCGAGGGGAAGCGGCTGCGAACGAGACTTTGTTCTCGGGGCTCCCGATTGCGCAGCGCTGTTCGTTTGGCGCCCGCAGCTCGGGCCTGGCGGCCCGGCGGGCGCCGATGCGGTGCTGCTGTAGCGGGCCCGGGGCGACCGGCACGGTGGAGTGGCCCACGGCTTCGGCCGCCTCGGTCAAGGCCCGCTGCGCACCCTCGCTGCAGGCGAGGCCCGTGGGCCCCTGCGGGGCCCGCTGTGTCGTCTCCGTGGG
>JBKHXC010000003.1:0-1671 GCA_046566225.1 Acidimicrobiia bacterium | reverse complement strand
TGCACCAGCCTCGTCGTCGTCATCGTCGGCAACACCTCGCTCAACGTGGCCATCCCCACCATCCAGCGCGAGCTGGGGGCGACCCAGACGGCGCTCCAGTGGATGGTCGACTCCTACGCCCTCGTCTTCGCCGGTCTGCTCCTGACGGCGGGCGCCATCGGCGACCGCTTCGGGCGCAAGGGCGCCCTGCAGGCGGGCCTGGGCATCTTCTTCCTTGGGTCGCTGCTGGCCGGGATGGTCGGCTCGACCGGCGGGATCATCGCCATGCGGGCGCTGATGGGCGTCGGCGCCGCCTTCGTGATGCCCGGCACGCTCTCGATCCTGGCCAACGTCTTCCCGCCGGAGGAGCGGCCCAAGGCCATTGCCATCTGGGCGGGCCTGTCGGGCGCCGGCGGTGCCATCGGCCCGATTGCCAGCGGCTACCTGCTGAACCACTTCTCCTACGGGTCGGTCTTCTTCGTGAACCTGCCGATCATCGCCGTGGCGCTGGTGGCCGGCCACGTCCTGCTGCCGAGGTCGAGGGACACCGCCCAGACCCGGCTCGACCCGGTGGGTGCGGGGCTCACCAACGTGGGGCTCTCGACCATCGTCTACGCCATCATCGAAGCGCCGACCCACGGGTGGGCGTCGGGCCGCACCCTGGGCACGGCGGTGGCGGGCGTCGCGGTCCTGGCCGTGTTCGCCTGGTGGGAGCTGCGCACCGACCACCCGATGCTCGACCTGCGCTTCTTCGAGAACCCCCGCTTCTCGGTGGCAGCCGGCGGCGTCACCTTGATCTTCTTCACGATGTTCGGGATGTTCTTCCTGATCACCCAGTACTTCCAGCTGGTGCTCGGCTACACGCCGCTCGGCGCCGGCCTCCGCCAGATCCCGGTGGCCGTGGCCCTGATGCTCACCGCCCCGAACTCGGCCCGCCTGGTGCAGCGGTTCGGGCCGAAGCTGACGGTCGCCGGTGGGCTGGCGCTGGTCGCCGGCGGCCTGCTGCTGATGATGGGCGCCGGCGTCGACACGCCGTACGCCTACATCGCCCTGGCCATGGTGGTGCTGGCCTCCGGGATGGGGCTGGTCATCGCCCCGCTGACGGCGTCGATCATGGGCTCGCTCCCGCTGGGCAAGGCGGGCGTGGGCTCGGCCGTCAACGACACCACCAGGGAGCTGGGCGGGGCGCTCGGTGTGGCCGTGCTCGGATCGCTCCTGCAGTCCACCTACACCGGGCGGATCGGCGAGGTGGCGGCCCTTCCCGACGCGGTGCGGGAGGTGGCCAGCACGAGCCTCGGGGCGGCGCTGGCGGCCGCCGGGCGGCTGGCCCAGGCCGACCCGGCCGCGGCGGGGCGGCTGGCCGACGCCGCCCGGGAGGGCTACGTGTCGGGGATGCACCTGGCGCTGGCGGTGGCCGCGTCCGTGGCCGTCCTGGCTGCCGCGCTGGTGCTGCGGTACCTCCCGGGCAAGGGGGAGGCGGGCGCCGCCGCCATGGCCGGCGCGCCCGACCGGCGAGCCACCAGCATCGAGCCGGAGGCGGCATGACCGCGCCCGTCGCCACCTCACCCCGGACCGAGCGGTCGAAGGCGGCGATCCTGGCCGCCACCCTCGCCCTGCTGGCCGAGGAGGGGGTCGCCGGCCTCACCGTCGACGCCGTCGCCGCCCGCGCCGGGGTCGGCAAGGCCACCGTCT
>JBKHXC010000002.1:0-7311 GCA_046566225.1 Acidimicrobiia bacterium | reverse complement strand
CACGACCACGGCGGCGCCCACCACCACGGTGCCCGCCACGACGGCGCCCACGGCGGGGACGACGAGCCCCGACGGGACCACGGCGGTCACCGACGGGACCACCATCACCACCGGCGCCACCCCGGCCACCGCCGGTCCGCCACCGCCGGCGGGCGGCGGCTCCCCGGCCACCACCGCGCCGGGGGATCGCGGTGCGGCGGTGCAGGAGCGCCGCAACCGGGTGGCCCGGGAGGTGGGCGGGGTCGAGGAGCCGACCGACGTCCCCGACCTGGGGCGGTTCCTCGACGACCGGCCCCGGGGCCGGTCGTCACCGGGCCGCGAGCAGGGCGCGGGCGGCGTGTTCGTCGGCGGCATGCTGACCGCCGTCGGGGCCGGCCTGGCGCTCGGCCTGCGCGACCGCGCCACCACCAGCCGGCCGGTCGCCGACGGGGCCGACCGGCCGGCCGAGTGAGCGAAGCGGGCCGATGCGGCCGGGGCGGTAGCCCGACGAAGGCTCAGGCGGCGCGGGCGGCCAGGCCGGCGGCGTAGTCCGGCCACCACGTCCCGGCCGCCGGGCCGCCCCGGCACGTGCCGTCCGACTCACCGGGACGCTTGATCCACAGGAGGGCGTCGAGGCCGGCTACGCCGGTGGCCGTCGTCGGCCGCTCACCGAGCGCCCGGTCCGGCGGGTTGCACCAGCCCTCGGGGCCGTCGTAGGGGCCGAGGCCGTTCCGGCTGGTGTCGACGACGAAGGGCTTGCCCCCGAGCCGCTGGGCCAGCGCCCGGCCGTAGGCGATCTCGTCGGCGGTGGTCCGGAAGTTGGAGACGTTGAGCGAGAAGCCCCGGGCGCCGGCCACGCCGGCGGCCTCCAGCCGAGCGGCCATGGCGTCCGCCCCCACCCAGGCGGAGTGGCCGGCATCGAGGTAGACGCTGGCCCCGCTCGCCGTCAGGGTGGCCACCGCCTCGGCCAGCAGGGCCAACCGGGCCCGCTGCTGGTCGGCGGTCAGGCACGACAGCAGTCCGAGGGCGTCGGGCTCCAGCACCACGGCCGCCGACCGCCCGCCGATGCCCTTGGCCAGCTCGCCGATCCACCCCCGGTAGCCGTCGGGCGTGCCGATGCCGCCCGCCGAGTAGGAGCCGCAGTCCCGGGCCGGGATGGCGTAGGCCACGAGGACGGGGACGGCGCCGGCGGCGGTGACCGTGTCGATGCGGGCGCCGGCGGTGGCCGCCAGCTGGTCGGTGGCGATCCAGTCGCCCAGCCAGTCGGCCTGGGAGTGGGCGGCGATCTTGTCGAAGAGGGCGGCCCGGGCCGGGTCGCTGCCCCGTAGGGCGGCGGCCTCCCGCGCCGCGTTCGAGTAGGGGTCGACGTACAGCGACGCCCCGGCCAGGGCGTGCTGCGGTGCGGGGGCGGGCGGCTCCTCGGTCGCCACCACCACCCGGTCGACCCGCAGGTTCCGGTCGCACTTCTTGGTCAGGAGGTCGTTGGTGAAGCTGACGGCGACGCGGTGGGTCCCGGCCGGCGCCGACACGGCCGCCGAGTAGTCGGCCCAGGTGGTGGACCGCACGTCGGCGGACAGCACGACGGCGCCGTCGAGGCGCACCTCCATCCGCGGGGCCCCCGAGCACAGGTCGCCACGGGCCCGGACGGTCAGGCGCCGGATGGCGTCGGTGGCCACCGAGGTGCTCGCCGTCCCGTTGGACCAGATCAGCAGGGCGCGGCCACCGGAGGCGGAGCCGTCGCCGTGGGCCGTGCCCGCCCCGGCGGTGAGCGCCATGGACTCGGCCTCGATGCCGGCGTCGGCCGAGGCGGGTGAGGGAGGCACGGCGCACGCCGCGATGGCGGCCACGACCACGACGGCGAGAGGGCGGAAGCTTGCGGGGAGTCGCATCGGCCAGCCATCGACCCTTGCTGCCGGCGCCTTGAGCGCTTCCCGGGCCCCCCGGTCAGGGGCTGGGCCACGGCGGGCGGTCGGCGACCAGCGCCTCGCCGTCGATGCGCCCGCTGACCAGCACCGCGCCCTCCGTCCAGTAGCGGTCGCCGCGCCGCCGCAGGCCCGGGACCTGGTCGAGATCGACGCCTCGGACCTCGATGCCCCGCCCGACCTGGGGCGGGAAGGACGCCAGGACCAGGTCGGCCAGGTAGCAGGGCCCGTCCCGGGTCCCGATCAGGGTGCCGACGGCGGTGACGTGGGGGGGACCGGGCACCGCCCGAGCGTCGCACACGACGCTCTGGTATCGGATCGGGACCCTGTGGGGTCCCGATCCGATACCAGACCAGAGCTGACGCGCCCCGCCGGCCGTGGGCTCACGGCGACGCTGCCCGACCCCGACTCCAGGCGGGAGGCGGAGAACTACCGGGGGGTGCTCGGCGACGTCGACGCCGAGCTGCACCTCGCCGCCATGGTGGCCGAGGGCGCGGTGGCGCCGTGGCGCGACGGGCTCCGGCTGGCCCCGCTCACCCCGACCGAGTCCCGCTTCCTCGACTCGTGGAGCGAGCGCCTGGCCGGCGACCTCGACGAGCACCTCACCGGCGAGGCGTTCGTGGGCTGGGCCGTGGCCCAGGTGTGCGGCCCGGCGCTCGACGCCCGCGCCGCCGCCCGCCCGGTGCTCGCCGGGGGCGGGGCGGGCGCCTCCGGGCCCGACGGCTGGGACTCGTTCTGGGACCGCGACCCCCTCGCCGCTGCCGCGCTGGTGGTCGGCCCGCGACCTGGCGCTGCCGGCCGGCTTCGCTCCACCGCCGGGCGCCGGGGGCCCCTGGGGCTGGCCGACCGCCTCGTGCTCGTCGACGCCTGGCTCCACGACCCCCTGGCCGCCGTCGACCCGCCCCAGCGCGAGGTGCTCGGCCGCCTCGCCGGTCGCTACGGCGTGTCGTTCACCACCGCCGGGGTGGGCTGGGGCCGCTCGGTGGCCGACCTGGTGTGCGCCCGCTCCTCGGCCAAGGGGCCGGCCGCCGCCGACGTGCTGGCCGCCGAGGGGCCCGGCGGGGTGACGGGCTGCGGGCCCTGGTCGTCGTCGAGCGCGACCGGGCCACCACCCCGCCGGCGGCGGCCCGGCGGGTGCTGGGCGAGGACGCCGGGACCGCCGCCCGCGTCCTCGCCGCCCTGTGCGCCCGCCCCGAGGTCGCCGAGCGGGGCGTCATGGCCGTCACCGGACGCGGCGCGTGGGTGGGTGCCGGAGCCGCCGGCGCCGCCTGCGCCGCCGTCAACGTCGCCGCCCGGGCCGGGCGCTGGGTGTCGGCCGAGGGGTGCGAGATCGCCGGCGCCGTGCGCCTCGCCGGCCACGGGCCGGGATGGAGCGCGGCCCGGTGGCTGGCGGCGGCGGAGGCGGCCATGGAGGGCGGCGCCGTGCGGGTGCTCGTGGCCACCCGGGGCCTGGTGGGCGAGGGGTGGGACCACCCGCCGATCAACGTGGTGGTCGACCTCTCGGAGGTGGCCGGCAGCACGGCCATGACCCAGCTGCGGGGCCGGGCCCTGCGCCTCGATCCCGCCCAGCCCGGCAAGGTCGCCTCGCTGTGGGACGTGGTGGTCGCCCACCCCGCCGCCCCCGGCGACTGGGACCGCCTCCGCCGCCGGCACCGCCACTGGTGGGGCCCGGGGCCGGACGGCGCCGTGGTCACCGGGCCGGCGACGCTCCACCCGCTGGCCGCCCGGCCCGAGGTGCCGACCGCGCTGGATGCGATCAACGCCGACAGCGCCGGCGCCGTCGCCGACGAGGAGGCCACCCGGCGGGCGTGGGCCCGCCTCGACCCGGCCGGCGTCGCCACCGCCGCCGTCCACGTCCGGCCCCGGCGCCGTCGGCGGGTCCGCACCCGGTCCCGGCGATGGCGGCCCTGGCCGCCGCCTCGTGGGCGAGCGCCGGCTGGGTGGCCTCCGTGCAGGGCGCCGACGACGACGCCGCCGCCCGCTGGTCCGACGCCCTCGCCGAGGTGCTGGGGCCGCTGCGGACGCCCCGGTGGATGCTCGCCGCCGGCGACCGGGCCTGGCGGGTGCCCGCCGCCGTGGGCGACACCCGGGCGCGGGCCGAGGCGTTCGCGCGTGCCTTCCGCTCCCGGGTCCCGGGCGCCGAGCTGGTCAGGGCGGGCACGCCGCGGGCCACCGAGTGCGTCCTGGCGGCGGCGCGGGAGCGACCGGACGAGATCGTCCGCTCCCTCCGGTGGTCCTGAACCCGATCGCCGCCGGCCCGGTCAGCCCCGGGGGGGAAGATCGAGGTGGACGGCGCCCGTACCCGGCGTGACGACGCCGATCTCGACCGCCCGGTGGCCCTTGTCGCGCAGCACGTCCAGTGCGGTGAAGGCGCTCCGGCCGGGCGGCACGACCACGATCATGCCGATGCCCAGGTTGAACACCCGGGCCATCTCGTGGTCGCCGACGCTGCCCAGGGCCTGGATCTCGGCGAAGATGGGCGGCCGCTCCCAGCTGGCCCCGTCGACCACGGCGTCCACGCCGGGGGGCAGGACGCGGGCCAGGTTGGCGGGGATGCCGCCGCCGGTGACGTGGGCCACGGCCCGGACGTCCACCGCGTCGAGCAGGGCGCGGACCGCCGGCGAGTAGATCACCGACGGCACGAGCAGCTCGTCGGCCAGCGAGTGGCCGGCGCCCGGCCAGGCCGGCTCGTCCAGGCCCCGGCCGCCCAGCTCGAGCAGCACCCGCCGGGCCAGCGAGTAGCCGTTGGAGCGCAGCCCGGGCGACGGCAGGCCGATCAGGACGTCGCCGGGCGAGACGCCGTCGCCGGTGACGATGCGGTCCCGCTCCACCACGCCCACCGCCGCCCCCACCAGGTCGAACTCCCCCGGCTCCATGGCGCCGGGGTGCTCGGCCATCTCGCCGCCCAGGATGGCGCAGCCGGCCTGGCGGCACCCGGCGGCCACGCCCTCGACCAGCTGCTTCACGTGGTCGGGGTCGAGGCGGCCGACGGCGATGTAGTCGAGGAAGAACAGCGGCTCGGCGCCCTGGCAGGCGAGGTCGTCCACGCACATGGCGACCAGGTCGATGCCGATGGTCGTGAAGCGGCCGGTGGCCTGGGCGATCAGGGCCTTGGTGCCGACCCCGTCGGTGGAGCCCACCAGGACCGGGTCCCGGTAGCCCTTGGGGAAGGCGAACAGGCCGCCGAAGCCGCCGATGTCCCCCAGCACCTCGGGCCGGAAGGTGGAGCGCACCTCCTCCTTGATCGCCTCGACGGCCCGCTCGCCGGCGCCGATGTCCACCCCCGCCTCGGCGTAGGTGGCGCCGGGGCCGGCGGGGCCGGCGGGCGACGGCGAGGGATCAGCCACCGTCGACGTCGGAGGCGCCCTTCAACGACTGGGCGCCGGCGACCCGCCACTCGGTGTGCGCCTCCTCCAGGATCCCCTTGGTGAGGTTGACCGGCACCTCGGTCGGGTACTCGCCGGTGAGGCAGGCGTTGCAGAACCCGGCCCCCGGGGCGCCGACCGCCCGCTCCAGGTTCTCCAGGCCGAGGAAGGCCAGGGAGTCCACGCCCAGGTAGTCCTGCATCTCCGGCACCGACATGTTGGCGGCCAGCAGCTCGGAGCGGCTGCCGGTGTCGACGCCGTAGAAGCACGGCCACTTGTAGGGCGGGCTGGTGATGCGGACGTGGACCTCGGTGGCGCCGGCGTCGCGCAGCATGCGGGCGATGGCCCGCTGGGTCGTGCCCCGCACGATGGAGTCGTCCACCACCACCAGGCGCTTGCCGGCCACGTTGCCCCGCAGGGCGTTGAGCTTGCGGCGCACGCCCTGGCGGCGCAGCTCCTGGCTGGGGGCGATGAAGGTGCGGTGGGTGTAGGGGTTCTTGACCAGGCCCTGGCCGTAGGGGATGCCGCTGCGCCGGGCGTAGCCCTCGGCCGCCGGGACGCCCGACTGGGGCACGCCCATCACCATGTCGGCGTCGACCGGCGCCTGCTCGGCCAGCAGCTCGCCCATGCGGCCCCGGGCGCCGTGCACCTCGCGGCCGTAGAGCTGGCTGTCGGGGCGGGCGATGTAGATGAACTCGAACAGGCACAGCTTGGGGTTCACCCGGCCGGCCGGGAACGGCCGCTCCGACCGCCAGCCGGTGGCGTCGATCACGATCATCTCGCCGGGGTCGATCTCCCTGACGAAGTGGGCCCCGATCACGTCCAGCGCCGCCGTCTCCGACGCCAGCACCCAGCCGGTGTCGATCTTGCCCAGGCACAGGGGCCGGAAGCCGTTGGGATCGCGCACGCCGATCACCCGGGAGCTGTCCATGAGGACGAACGAGAAGGCGCCCTCCAGGCGGGGCAGCACCTTGCCCAGGGCCTGCTCCAGGTCCCGGCCGTCGCTGCGCTCCTCGCCCTCGGCGGGGAACTCGGCGGCGATGAGCTCGGCGACCAGGTCGCTGTCGCTGGTCACCATCCCGGGGAGCATCCCCGCCTCCCGGGCCAGCGCCTCGGTGTTGGTGAGGTTGCCGTTGTGGCCCAGGGCGAAGCCCGACTCCCCCGGCTCGCGGTACACCGGCTGGGCGTTGCGCCACGTGCTGGAGCCGGTCGTCGAGTAGCGGGTGTGGCCGATGGCCAGGTGGCCCTTGAGGGGCGCCAGGGTCCGCTCGTCGAAGACGTTGGTGACCAGCCCCATGTCCTTGACGATGGTGATCGTGCTCCCGTCGCTCACCGCCATGCCCGCCGACTCCTGGCCGCGGTGCTGGAGGGTGTGCAGCCCCTCGAAGGTCAGGTGGGAGACCATGGCGCCCGGGGCGTAGACGCCGAAGACCCCGCAGGCCTCGCCCGGGTGGTCGTCCTCCCCGTCGGCGGCGGGGGGCAGACCGTCGGTCACCGGCTCAGTCTGGCACACGGGGCCCACCCGCCGGCCGACGCCGGCGGGCGCGTACCGTCGGGGTCCTTGATCGATCTGCACACCCATTCCAGCGTCTCGGACGGGTCGGATCTTCCCCGGCGGATACCCGAGCTGGCCGCCGCCGCCGGGTGCGCGGCCGTGGCCCTGACCGACCACGACCGCCTCGACGGCCTGCCGGAGGCCGCCGCCCGGGCCGCCGAGGTCGGCGTGCGCCTGGTGGCGGGCTGCGAGGTCTCCTGCCGGTGGGCGCGGGGCAACCTCCACCTCCTCGTGTACTTCGTCGAGCCCGGCGAGGGGCCGTTCCAGGACGCCCTGGTCGAGCTCCAGGCCGCCCGGGAGGAGCGCAACCGGGCCATGGCCGCCGCCCTGGGCCTCGACTACGCCGAGCTGCTGGCGGTGGCCGGCGGGTCGGGCGCCGGCCGGCCCCACGCCGCCGCCCTGCTGGTGCGCCAGGGGCGGGCGGCCAGCATCGACGACGCCTTCCGGCGCTGGCTGGTCCGGGGCCGGCCGGGCGACGTGCCCCGCCGGG
>JBKHXC010000001.1:0-2117 GCA_046566225.1 Acidimicrobiia bacterium | reverse complement strand
CGCACCACGCCGCTCATCCCGTAGGCCAGGTGCCCGGACAGGTGGCAGGCGAAAGCGACGACGCCGGCCGTGGCCGGGGCCGTCCACGTGGTCGAGGCGGTGGCGCCGGCGGGGACGCTCACCTCGCCCGGCACGTCGCCGTGGTGGTGCGCCTCCCGGCCGGTGCGGTGGCGGGCGTGGACGGCGGAGTCGCCCACGATCAGCTCGTGGTCGACGGGGTCGAGGTTGCGGACCACGAAGCGCACGACGGCGCCGGCGGGCACGGTCACCGACGCCGGGGTGAACCGGCTGTGGCGGGCGGTGAGGGTGACGGTCACGGCGTCGCCCGGCCCGTTCGCCCCGCCGGCCGCCCCGGCCCGCTCCGCCACCGCGGCGGCCGCCACGCCCACCGCCACGCCCAGCGCGGCGGCGGCCGCCCGCCGGCCGAGCCGGCCGCCGGCGGGCGTCCTCCCCCCCGCCGCAGGGCGATCGCCACCCCGGCCAGCACGGCCACGCCGGCCGCCGCCGCCGGCCACACCGGGCCGGCGCCCTCGCCGGGGCGGCTGACGGCCGGCGGCGGCCCCTCGGGGCGGACGGTGGTGGCGCCGCGAACCACCCGGTCGAAGTCGAAGCGGGACGGCGTGCCGCCCGTCGGGTGGACGGCCAGGTCGTGATCCAGGTCCGACGCCGGGCCGTCCACCCGCACGTGGGTGAGCCACATGGCCTCGGGGACCCACTCCATGCCCTTGTCCGAGCGGAGGTCGGCGAGCAGCGACCCCGACGCCGCCTCCGAGCGCTCGGTGCGCAGCCCGGGGCCGGTCATGAGCGACGGGCGGCCCTCGGTCAGCAGGTAGACGTCGGCCTCCACCGGCTCGGCCCTCTGGCGGCCGAGGGCCAGGATGCGGATGGGCACCCAGGGGCGGTCGGTGGGGATGGTGAGGTGGATGGGCGTGCCGTCGCCGATGCCCTGGCCGGCCTGGCGGGCGGCGGTGGCGTCGAAGCGGGCGGCCAGGAAGACGGGGCTCTTCTCGGCGTAGAAGTCGAGCACCTCGGGGGCGTCGGGGGTGAGGGCGAAGCCGTGCTGGCGGGCCCAGTCGCCCACCGCCCGGCCGCCCCCCTCGAGGACGGTGAGGTCGAGGGCGTCGATGCGGGTCTCCAGGAGCACCCTGGCCGGCGCCCCGGCGGCGACCGCCTGCGTCTCGTCGGCCGTCGCCCGCAGGAGGGGGGGCTGGGTCTCGATGGCGAGGCGCTGGAGAATCCAGTCGCCGCCCCGCTCCACCGAGGTGGGCACGCCGGGGAGGGGGACGATGGAGCCCACCTCGGCGCCACCGCCGGCGAACTGGAACGAGGTCACGTAGTGCTCCACGCCGTCGACGTAGGCGGCGAGGGTGCTGGTGCGCAGGAGGCGCACCGTGCCGTTGGGGGCGACCAGGCCGCCGCAGGCGGCGGCCGGTCCGGCGGTGAGGACGGCGGCGGCCATGGCCAGGCCGGCGCCGGTGGCGAGGGTGAGGAGTCGTCGCATGGCCCTTCGACGCCCGCCGCCGCCCGCCCGGTTCCCGCCCGTCGCGGCCGGCGTCCGTCCACCGGAGGCGGTCAGGAGGCGGGGGCGTCCTCGTCGGGGGGTCGCACCCGGCCGTCGTCGGGGCCGGCGCCGAAGGCGCCGCCCGACGGCGCCTCGGGCGGCGGGCGGAGGCGGCCGGCGGCCTCCGCCCACCGGGAGACGGCGGCCCGGGCCCGCGGCCAGCGGGCCGCTGCCGCCCCGCCCGTCGCCGCCCGCCCGGCCGGCGCCGCTCGGCCCCGTCGGGCCGCCGCGCGCTGGTGGCTCTCCCGCCAGCGGCTCGTCCACCGTCGCCCGCGTGTCGCTGCTCGTCGGGCGAGCGGGCCGCCCGGCTCGTGGCGCTCCCGCCGCCGGCTCGCCCGTCGCCGTCCGGCCGGCGCCCCCCGCCCGCCGCGCCCGCCCGCCCGCTCGTGGTTCCCCGGCAGGGGGGCGGGCCGCGGCGGGCGGGGGCCCGGCCCTGCCCGGCTCGGGACCGAACCAGGCGGCCGTGGCCTCCGCCCCGGCCCCCACGTCGCCCGCACCGGCCGGGGCCGCCCGCCCGCCGGCCGCGCCCTCCCGCCGCCCGGCCACCACGTCGCCC